>NZ_JBHXNY010000045.1:0-35152 GCF_042719275.1 Nocardioides sp. NPDC058538
GACCTGAGGACACGGGCCGCCGCGGCGTACGGAACTGTCTATGCCTGGTAGCGCGGGAAGGCGGAGGCGCCGGCGTAGCGGGCGGCCTCGCCGAGCTCGTCCTCGATGCGGAGGAGCTGGTTGTACTTCGCGACGCGCTCGGAGCGGGCCGGGGCGCCGGTCTTGATCTGGCCGGAGCCGACGGCGACGGCGAGGTCGGCGATGGTGGTGTCCTCGGTCTCGCCGGAGCGGTGGGACATCATCGTCTTGAAGCCGGCGCGGTGAGCCATGTCGACGGCGTCGAGGGTCTCGGTGAGCGTGCCGATCTGGTTGACCTTGACCAGCAGCGCGTTGCCCTGACCGCCCTCGATGCCGCGGGCGAGGCGCTCGACGTTGGTGACGAACAGGTCGTCGCCGACGAGCTGGGTCTTGGAGCCGATGGCGTCGGTGATCGCCTTCCAGCCGTCCCAGTCCTCCTCGTCGAGGGGGTCCTCGATGGAGACGATCGGGTAGGCCGCGACGAGCTCTGCGTAGTACGCGGTCATCTCCTCGGCGGTCTTCTTCGCGCCCTCGAAGAGGTACGCCCCATCTTCGTAGAACTCCGAGGCGGCCACGTCGAGCGCGAGGACGACGTCCTTGCCGAGCTCGTAGCCGGCCTTGCCGATCGCCTCGGCGATCAGGTCGAGGGCGGCACGGTTGGACTCGAGGTTGGGCGCGAAGCCACCCTCGTCACCGAGGCCGGTGGCCAGGCCCTTCTCCTTCAGCACGGACTTCAGCGCGTGGTAGACCTCGGCGCCGATGCGCAGCGCCTCGGCGAAGGTCGGCGCACCGATCGGCGCGATCATGAACTCCTGGATGTCCACGTTGGAGTCCGCGTGGGAGCCACCGTTGAGGATGTTGAGCATCGGCACCGGAAGCACGTGGGCGTTGGGGCCACCGACGTAGCGGAACAGGGAGAGACCCGCCGAGTCGGCGGCTGCCTTGGCGACCGCGAGCGAGACGCCGAGGATCGCGTTGGCGCCGGCCTTGGCCTTGTTGGGGGTCGCGTCGGCCCCGATCATCGCCTGGTCGATGGCGCGCTGGTCGTCGGCGTCGAAGCCCTCGATCGCGGGCGCGAGGATCTCCACGACGGCGGTCACGGCGTTCTGCACACCCTTGCCCCCGTAGCGCTCGCCACCGTCGCGCAGCTCGACGGCCTCGAAGGCTCCGGTCGAGGCGCCACTGGGGACCTGGGCGCGGGCGAAGGTGCCGTCATCGAGGACGACCTCAACTTCCACAGTCGGGTTGCCTCGCGAATCGAGGATCTCGCGGGCGCCTACGGCGTCGATCGATGCCACTGAACTACTCCTGGGTCAGGGACGGGACGGGTGTCGTCCGTCAGCCTATTACCCGGCCGGATGGGCCTGGCGATTGGAACGTTAACCGGTCGGTAGGGCCACTCCGACCCGCGCCCACCTGGTGTTCACGTCGAGGTCGGCGTCCTGGCCAATGGCGGACCGGCCTGACTTCACGGACCGGTCAGTCCTCGGAGCAGCGGTCGGCCGGGAGATGCGTGCCAGCCCACTCGGTGAGCGCGCCGAGAGTCGGCGCGAGCGCCGCACCGGATCCGGTGAGCGCGTAGCGGACGGCCACCGGCGGACCGGGGTCGACCTCGCGGGCGAGCAGGCCCAGGCCGGCCAGCTCGCTGAGCCGCTCGGAGAGCATCGAGTCGCTGATGCCGGCCACCGCTCGCTTGAGCTCAGCGAAGCCGAGCGGGCCCTGGGTCAGGCTGCCGAGGATCACGCCGTTCCAACGCTTGCCGAGGAAGTCGAAGGCCCGCACCAGCGCTGCATTGCACACCTGCGGATCGTGTGCGGGCTTCGTCGCGGGCATGCATCCCAGCGTACAGGACTTGCCTGAATCCCGAGGTACTACTATTTTCGAAGTAACCGGAATATTCCTAGTAACCACGGAGTTCAGAGCAACATGACCGAGACCACTGCCCTCGAGACCACGACGCTCGAGAAGCTGGACGACCGCGGCCGCCAGATCGTCTTCACCGGTGCGCGCACGTCCAACACCTTCGCCGACACCCCTGTCACCGACGACGAGCTCGCCGACGTCTGGGAGCTCACCCGCTGGACTCCGACGATGGCCAACACCCAGCCACTGCGCGTCGTGTTCGTGCGCACGGGAGAGGGCAAGGAGCGCCTGCTCCCGCACATCGCCGAGGGAAACCTCGAGAAGACCAAGGCCGCCCCGGCGACCGCGATCGTCGCCTACGACAACAACTGGCACGAGGAGATCCCGAACGTCTTCCCGATCCGCCCGGAGATGAAGGACTACTTCGAGGCCGACGAGACCGCCCGCCACGGCGCCGGCGGCTGGTCCGCGGGCCTGCAGGCCGGCGCCTTCATCCTCGCCGTTCGCGCCGCCGGTCTCGCCGCCGGCCCGATAGCGGGCTACGACGCCGCGGGCGTTGACAAGGAGTTCTTCCCCGAGGGTGACTGGACCACCAAGATGATCGTCAACATCGGCCACCCGGGCGAGAACCCGTGGTTCGACCGGCTCCCCCGCGTGGAGACCGAGGCCGCGGTGAAGTGGGCCTGACCCGCTGATCCGCTCGTTCGAGGCGCTCGCCTGTCATCACGGCAGGCGAGCGCCTTTTATGTTTTCGCCGGAATACAGTTAGCCAAGCTAAACTTTGCCTCGATGTCCGCGACCCGCACCAGCCCCCGCCTCACCTTCGCGATCGTCGCCATCGGCGTCTGCTTCTACTCTCTGCTGCAGTCGGTCTCCGTGCCGACGATGCCGCTGATCCAGACCGAGCTGGAGACCGACCAGGCGACAGCGTCCTGGATCCTGACCGCCTTCCTGCTCTCGGCCTCGGTCGCGACCCCGATCATCGGCAGGATGGGCGACTCGTTCGGCAAGCGCCGGATGTACGTGTGGAGCCTGGCCGCCCTCACCGCCGGCGCCCTCCTCGCCGCCGCAGCCCCCAACATCGAGGTCATGATCGGCGCGCGGGTACTGCAGGGGCTCGGTGGCGGCACCCTGCCGCTGGCCTTCGCCATCCTGCGTGACGAGCTCCCGAAGGAGCGCGTCGCCGGTGCGATCGCGGTGACCTCGTCCCTGCTCTCGATGGGCTTCGCGGCCGGGATCGTGCTGGCAGGTCCGGTCGCCGCGACACTCGGCTTCCGAGCGCTGTTCCTGCTGCCCGCCCTGGTCGCGGCCGGCGCCGCGATCGCCGCGCTGTGGCTGGTGCCGGAGTCCCCGGTGCTCACCCGCGAGCCGATCCCGCTGCTCCCCGCCGTACTCCTCGCCGGCTGGCTGGTCGCGCTCCTCCTCGGTGTCAGCCGGGCGCCGTCGTGGGGCTGGACCTCGCCCGCCACCATCGGTCTGCTCGGTGCTGCCGTCGTGCTGCTGGCCACCTGGATCCGGGTCGAGTGGACCGTACGACAGCCGCTGGTCGACCTGCGCCTGATGGGCCGGCGCGGCGTCTGGACCGCCAACCTCGTCGCCCTGCTGATCGGCATCGCGATGTACGCCTCCTTCGGCTTCATCCCTCAGCTCACCCAGACCCCGCCGTCGGCCGGGTACGGGTTCGGCGCGTCGGTCACCGTCGCCGGCTACCTGATGCTCCCGACAGCCATCACCTCGTTCCTGTGCGGTCTGGTCAGCGCCCGGCTCGCCGAGCTCATCGGGATGCGGCGCATCCTGGTCATCGGCGGGCTGCTCACCGCGGTCTCCCTCGCCATGGTCGCCTTCGTCCACGACGAGCCGTGGCAGATGTGCGTCGCCGCCGGGCTCTCCGGCTTCGGCACCGGCCTGGTCTTCGCCAACCTCGCCAACGCGGTCGTGGCCGCGGTGCCACCGGAGCACACCGGCGTGGCCACCGGGATGAACGCCAACATCCGCACCGTCGGCGGCACCATCGGCACCGCGGTCATGACCTCCCTGGTCACCGCCCACACCCTGCCCTCGGGCTACCCGACCGAGCAGGGGTACGTCAACGGCTTCGGCTTCCTCACCGTTGTCGCCCTGGGCGCGGCCCTCGCGGCCATGCTCATCCCCCTGGCTCCGCGAAAGGTCGCCCCCGTCGGCCGAGAGGTCACGTACTCGAGCCGAGGCGTCGCTCCCGTCGGCCGAGACGGCACCGAGATGCCGTGTCGACCGACGTAACTGACGTCTCGGCCGACGTATGTGCCGTCTCGGCCGACGTACGTGCCTATTCGGCGGGGTGGGCGCGTTCGGCGGCCTTGGCCGCCGACCAGAGCTGCTCGACCTCTTCGAGGGTGTAGCGGCGGCCGGAGGCGGCCTCGGGGCCGAAGACGTGTGGGTTGCGGCGCTTCATCTTGGCGGTGAGGCCGGCGATGACGTCGTCCATGGTGAACTCTCCGGCCTCCTCCGCGATGGCCGCGTGGAAGTAGACCTGGAGCAGGAGATCGCCGAGCTCCTCCTTGAGGTGCTCCGGGTCCTCCTCGGAGATCGCCTCGAGGACCTCGTCGGACTCCTCGCGCAGGTACTGCGCCAACGACGTGTGGGTCTGCGACGACTTCCACACGCACCGCTCACGCATCAGCCGCATCAGGTCGAGGAACTCGACGAGCCCCTCTCCCGACGCGTACGTCCTGCCCTCGTCGTCGGCTGGCTTCAATCCAGCGCCCCGAACGCGCTCAGGCACTGCCGCAGCAGTGCGCCGCGTCCACCCTCCATGTCTCCGACGACCTCGTCGGAGGCGGCCTCGGTCGGGGTCATCCAGGACAGCTCCAGGGCGTCCTGGCGCGGCTCGCACTCGCCGGTCACGGGGATCACGTAGACCAGCGAGACCGCGTGCTGGCGCGCGTCCTGGTAGCGCTCGCCGGGCCACGGGAAGTATTCGGCGACAGTCACCGGCACCGTGGTCAGCGGCAGGGTCGGGAACGCGACCGGGCCGAGGTCCTTCTCCAGGTTGCGCATCAGCGCGTCGCGGATCCGCTCGCCGTGCAGCACCCGGCCTGAGACCAGCGACCGGGTGATCGTCCCGGTCGTGGGCGAGCCGCGCAGCAGCAGCCCGACCTCGGTGACCCGGCCGTCGGGGTCGACACGCACCGGGACCGCCTCCACGTAGAGGATGGGCACGCGCCCGCGGGTCTCGCCCAGCTCCTCCTCGGAGAGCCACCCGGGCTCGGTGTCCCACTCGTTGCCGAAGGGCTCCTCAGGGAAGGACTGCTCGCCGAAAGCCTCCATCGTCATGCGTCGATCCTGCCAGACACAGGCGTACGTCACGGAGCAACGGCGCCGCAGTGTGGACTCTCACCGACGCAGGAGGAGGAAGCTGTCGGCCTTGAACGCCTTCTCGACCATCCACCAGGAGAAGCCGTCGTAGTAGGGACGCGCCTCGTCGCGGTCGAGGATCCGCGGCTGGGTGGCGGCGTGGTCGCGGCCCTTCCAGGTGATCGTGCACTCGCCGGCGGCCAGTACGTTGCGGACCCAGTTGGTACCGGCACCCCACGGGAGCGTGATCACGAACACGTCCTCGGTGTGCAGCAGCGCGACCGGGAGGCTCAGGTCGCGCCCGGTCTTGCGGCCTCGGTGGTGAACCACGGCCCAGAGCGGGAACAGGCGGCGCCCGGCCAGGGTCCGCATCATCGGGGCGGTCGCCTTCGCCATCCGCCAGGAGTCGTTGCTGGGAGTGATCGTCGTCGTCATGCTCCCCACTGTGCCGAGGATCGCGGGGTCGCCGCTTCCCGGACAGTGGGCAGTCGGACTGACGGGTTCCCGTCAGTGCTCCCTCAGGCCGCGCCGTTGCGGATCGCCCAGGCGGTGGCCTCAGCGCGGCTGCGTACGCCGAGCTTGCGGTAGAGATTGGCGGCGTGGCGCTCGACGGTGTGCTCGGCGATGCCGAGGTCCCGGGCGACGACAGCGTTCGTACGTCCCGTCGCGATCAGCCGCAGCACCTCGCGCTCGCGGGTGGTCAGTGCCGTCGGCGCCGGCCCCGAGGAGAGCGCCCCACGGTGCACCTCGCCGCTCAGGAACCAGCGGCTCACCATGGCGAGGTCTCGGGCTCCGCCCTCGACGAACAGCGTCGGGGTGCTGCCTTCGAGCTCGACCAGCGTTCCGTTGCGTACGCCGTCAGCCAGGCGCCGGGACACCTCGACCGGGATCTGGCTCGCCGCCTGCCGGTGCAGCACGAGCGTCGGCGCCACCACCTGATCGAGCAGGTCGCTGACGTCCAGCCGGGCGGCCTCCGCGAACCAGTCACGGGCGACCGCGGGCGTCGCGGCGGTCCGGAACGCCTCAGCGACGCGGCCGGCGTTCTCACCCGACCCCCATCCCAGCCAGGCGGTCGCGGCGGCGTCGGCGAAGAGGTCCCAGTCCTGCTCGACCAGCGACAGCAGCGCCTGTGTCTGCGCGGGGCTCATCGCCTCGCGCATCCGCGCCGCCCCTCCGAACAGGAGCATCCGGTCGACGCGTTGCGGGTTGGTCGCCGCGTACGCCACTGCCGCCGCGACCGCGTGGTAGTAGCCGAGCAGGTTGACCCGGTCGGCGCCGACCGCCTCGATGACCGCCTCCAGGTCGCGCAGGTGTGCGTCGAGGCCGAGGTCGCCGGCGCGGCGGTCCGAGGAGCCGGTGCCGCGGCCGTCGTAGAGCACAAGCGTCAGGTCCTGGCTGAGTCGTTCGTAGGCCATCCGCAGCGCGGGCACTCGCCACTGCGCCCGAATGTTGCTGAGCGAGGGCATCCAGATCGTCACCGGGCCGCTCCCGACGGCCTGATAGGCGATCGCGATGTCGTCGCTGGTCTGCGCGTAGCGCACCTCTGGCTCGCCGGTCACGCGGCCATTCTTGCGCCTGGGACGGGTGAGTAGCGTCGTTGTCATGAACCGAGTCCTCCTCATCGGGCTGGCGCCCGAGGCTGTCGACCTCTCCGACGCACCGATCGACCTGGCCACGTTGAAGGAGCGGATCGCCGTCGGCAACGCCGAGGTCGCCGAGGCCGGCTACGACGCGCTCTCCTGCGAGATCGGCACCGGTGTTGACGACGCCGTCGCGCAGGTGCGCGAGGCACTCGGACACAAGACGTGGGACATCGTCATGATCGGCGGCGGCGTCCGGGCCGTCCCGGACCACACCGAGCTCTTCGAGGCCATCGTCAACCTGGTCCACGAGCTCGCGCCAGGGGCCCGCTTCGCCTTCAACGCGGGCCCCGACACGACCCTGGCGGCGCTGCGGCGCGCGGCCGGCGCTCGAACCTGAGCCGGCTGACTCAGGTGTCGAGGCGCGCGAGGGCGGCGTCGTACAGCGTCTGCGCTGCCTCCGCGGCCGCGTCGGCGGCGGCGTGCGTGACCGGCTTGCCGAGGTAGTTGTTGGCGTTGCGGTCCAGGCGCATCACGTCGTAGTGGGCGGCCGCGTCGCGCGGCGGCGGGGTGTCGAAGATGGCGGCGAGGAACCTGCCGACCTTCACATGGCCACCGGCGCCGTACGTCGTCTTGTAGCCGTAGCCGGCAAGGACCGCCTCGCCCACGTCGTGCGCGGCCTTGTAGGCCAGGTTGTAGCGGTTCTCGGTCCGGGTGACGTTGGGTACGTCGGCGAGGGCCGACTCGGCGCCGGAGAGGAAGGCACGGGCCTTCTTCTCATCCGGCCTCACGGCGCGCAGGACGCCGGAGCGTACGAGCGCGTCAACCGCCTTCTGCTGCGCCGGGGTCAGCGGCAGGGGCATCCGGTCCTCCTCCATAGATCTCGATCACCGGGCTGGCCCGGACCTCCTCGAGGAACCCGGTCTGCTCCTCGGCCTCCTCCGGGCTCATGATCGTCGGGTTGACGATGCGCCCGACGCTGTCGGAGACCTCGCGGCAGACCCGGTAGACCTCCTGTGCGTCGGGGCTGCCGATCACCATCAGGTCGATGTCGTTCGGCGGCGGCCCCGGCTCGCCCTTCGCCCTGGCCGCGAACGAGCCGAAGAGGAAGGCGCGCTCGATCCCGTCGATGTCCTCGAGGGCCTCCCGGAGCAGCACGACCGGGCCGGTGACCGTCAGCAGGATCTCCCGCGTCGGCGCCAGCAGCGGGCTCTGTTCGTTTCCCCTGATGAGCCGGGTCCTTCCGACGCGACGGTCGACGAGCAGACCCGCCTCGAGCAGCCGCGCGACCTCGCGATGGACCGTCGGGTAGGGCAGCCCAGCCCGGGCGGCGAGGTCGGTCATGCTCATCTCCTCGGCCGGGAGCAGCAGCTCCGAGAGCAGCAGCGCCTGCGCCTCCGACCGGAACAGAGGCGCGAGCACCGGAGCCTGACTTCTCACAAAATGGATAATAACCTCCATTTTGTGGATATTCAACTCCTCGGCGCGCAGCTCACGCAGCGACAGGCGTGTTCAGGATGGCCGCGAGGCCCGCATCACCGACCCCGCATGGATAACCGCATCAACAGTCTCGAAACCGGCGTTACGACGATGTGCACCGTCCCGTCACACAAGGCGCCGACAACGCCGAACCCGCTCCCCCACCAGCCCCACCAGACGTTGAGGCAGATCCGACGCGAGCTCAGCCACCCTGGGATCCGCCGCCGCCTTCTCGAAAGCAGGTACTGCCAGATCGAGGAGGCGACTGGCGACGGTGCGTACCTCATCCTCAGAGATCCCGACATCCTTGGCCAGCCGCTCCCACGGCGGCGACGGCGGGTCCATGAGGTAACCGGATCCGAACTTCATCGCCAGGCGAAGCTTGCGGGGATGCAGATCCGTATACGGCAGCGCCGAGGCGACGTCATAGAACGGCGCGAGCGCAACCTGCCTCCCCGCGAGGAGCACCGAATAGTTCTTCGCGTGAGCATCCGGCCCTGCGATGATCCAGTTCCAGACCAGCGCACCTGTGAAACGCTCGATATCCGAACGGGCAAGCGCCGGCGGCATCAGCCGCCGGATCAGGCGGGCGACATCAGCTGGTCCGGGTCCGCCCTCATTCTGATACTTGGCCGTCGGGAAGTACCCGAGCGCTTGGGCAAGATCCTCCTGATGCAGGCGTACGAGCGGCCCATCCATCGTCGTCCGCCGGTCATATCGCGCGATCACGATCGCCGAGACGTCCTCGAACCGCACGACGCGGGTGCGTACGGCGCCGAGACCGGTGTATCCCATCGCGGCGAGGCATAGGTGTTCGTTGAGGTCGTGCTCGTCCATGCCCTCGATGGCAGGCTTCAGTATGTGGGTCGTCGCCCCGGAGCCGGCCGGATCACCCCACCGGCCGTCGCGGCGCAGCAAGGCTGTCTTCGGCTGCGCACCGGCGAGGCTGAAACGGCCGGATGAGGCCGCGCCCAGCCAAGCCGCGGAGTCGGTCCGGAGATCGCGGATACGCTGCGCCACATCGGCCTCACTCAGCCAGTCGACCTCGTCGTCGGTCTCGCCCAGGAGGTCGTCGACGCGGTCACGAGCGACGACGCGCACCGCCCCCGGACAGTCCTCTCCGACCGGGGTGGCCAACAGCGAGAACGGATTGCCCGCGGAAACCTGGAACTCACGCGCCCACCGGTCGAGCACGCGGGTGTTGTCGGGCAGCAGACCCCACAGCCACGGATTGACCTCGGTGTCACCGTGGCGACGTCGGGCCAGGGGCATCGAGACCGAGATCGGGGTCGCGGCGCGATCTCGTTGATAGTCGGCGTCGTAGGTGAAGGTCAGGCTCCCGCCGGCCCGCTCGAGGACGCCGGCAACACGGTTGCCGAGGAGGACGATCCGCTCGGTGGCCATCAGGAGTCGCCGGCGTAGTAGTCATCGAGAGCAGTGCGCAGATCCGGCACGTCCTCGACGGGCGTGGAGACGGCGCCATCTTCAACGTCTGCCTGCAGCCTCACCGCCAGCGCGTCGAGCACAGCAAGGACGCGACCGACCTCCGCCTTCTCGTGGCCCGACTCGAACAGCGAGACCCACCGCCGCGACACCCCGGCACGCGTGGCGAGCTCGGCCTGGGTCCAGGACAGGTCGCGACGGCGGGTCGCCACCATCGTCATGAGGTCTTGCAGCGCGCGTATCTCCATGGCGTACCTCCATTGTCGATGCCACGGTACCATCACATTTGCGATTTGTGAGGGTTCCGTTACACTCGCACGTCGCAACGAAACCCTCACAAGAGTGCGCGGTGGTCAGGTGAGCGGGTCGATGATCGCGTCGATGACGACCCTGGCCCAGTCGAGGAGGTCCGGGCCGTCGAGGGGCTTGGCGGGGAAGCCGGAGGAGACCGGGCGCGGGACCATGATGGTGTCCAGCTGCGGCTTGACCAGCGACTTCGGGTACATCCGGTTGAGGCGTACGACACGGGAGTCGGGCAGCGAGACCGGGTGGAAGCGTACGTTCTTGCCGGCCAGGGTGACCTCGGAGACGCCGGCCTGGCGAGCGCGGGCGCGGAAGCGGGCGACCTGGAGGAGCGAGGAGGTCTCCGCCGGGGGCTTGCCGTAGCGGTCGAGGAGCTCGGCGGCGACCGACTCGACGTCCTCGTCGGAACGGACCTCGGCCAGGCGCTTGTAGATCTCCAGCCGGAGCCGCTCGGAGGGGATGTAGTCGTGGGGCAGGTGGGCGTCGACGGGGAGCTCGATGCGTACCTCGTTGAGCTCTTCGGCGGCACCGTCGGGACCGGCCTTGAACTCGGCGACGGCCTCACCGACCAGCCGTACGTAGAGGTCGAAGCCGACGTCCGCGATGTGGCCGGACTGCTCGCCTCCTAGCAGGTTGCCGGCGCCACGGATCTCGAGGTCCTTCATCGCGATCGCCATGCCGCCACCGAGGTCGGAGTGTTGCGCCAGGGTGGCCAGGCGCTCGTGGGCGGTCTCGGTGAGCGGCTTCTCGCCGGGGTAGAGGAAGTAGGCGTAGGCGCGCTCGCGGGAGCGGCCGACGCGGCCGCGCAGCTGGTGGAGCTGGCTCAGACCCAAGGTGTCGGCGCGCTCGATGATCATCGTGTTGGCGTTGGACACGTCGAGGCCCGACTCGACCAGGGTGGTGCACACCAGCACGTCGAACTCCTTCTCCCAGAAGTCGACCATCACCTGCTCGAGCTGCTTCTCGTTCATCTGGCCGTGGGCGACCGCGACCCGCGCCTCGGGCACCAGCTCGCGGATCCGCGCGGCCGCCTTCTCGATCGAGTTGACCCGGTTGTGGATGTAGAAGACCTGTCCCTCGCGGAGCAGCTCACGCCGCACCGCGGCGACGACCTGGCGGTCCTCGTAGGCCCCGACGTACGTCAGGACCGGGTGTCGCTCCTCGGGCGGCGTGGTGATCGTGGACATCTCCCGGATGCCGGTGATCGACATCTCCAGGGTGCGCGGGATCGGGGTGGCCGACATGGACAGGAAGTCGACCGAGGTGCGAAGGCGCTTCATCGCCTCCTTGTGCTCGACACCGAAGCGCTGCTCCTCGTCGACGACGATCATGCCGAGGTCCTTGAACCGGATGTCCTTGTTGAACAGGCGGTGGGTGCCGACCACGATGTCGATGGTGCCGTCGGCGAGGCCGGCCATGACCTCTGCGGCCTCCTTGTCGGTCTGGAACCGGGAGAGGCCGCGTACGTTGACCGGGAAGCCCGACATCCGCTCCATGAAGGTCGACAGGTGCTGGGAGACCAGCAGCGTCGTCGGCACCAGCACGGCGACCTGCTTGCCGTCCTGGACCGCCTTGAACGCGGCGCGTACCGCGATCTCGGTCTTGCCGTAGCCGACGTCACCGCAGACCAGCCGGTCCATCGGCACCGGCCGCATCATGTCCTGCTTGACCTCGTCGATGACGGCGAGCTGGTCGGCGGTCTCCTGGAACGGGAAGGCGTCCTCGAGCTCGCGCTGCCAGGGGTTGTCGGGGCCGAACTGGAAGCCCTTGGTCGCCTGCCGCGCGGCGTAGAGCTTGATCAGCTCGGCCGCGATCTCGCGGACCGCCTTGCGGGCACGGGCCTTGCGCTTCTGCCAGTCGGCGCCGCCGAGCCGGTCGAGGCTCGGCTGCTCTCCGCCGACGTACCGGGTGACCTGGTCGAGGGCGTCTGCCGGGACGTAGAGCCGGTCAGCCGGCCCGCCGCGCTTGGAGGCGCCGTACTCCAGGACGAGGTATTCGCGGGTCGCGCCCTGCACCTCGCGCTGCTTCATCTCGATGAACTGGCCGACACCGTGCTGCTCGTGAACGACGTAGTCGCCGGGCTTGAGCTCGAGCGGGTCGATCTGCTTCTTGCGCCGCGCAGGCATCTTGACCATGTCGCGCGTGGACGACTTCTGCCCGGAGATGTCCTCACCGGTGAGCACCACGAGCTGGTTGCCCTCGTCGACGAAGCCGTGGTTGAGCCGGGCGTGGACGACGGTGACCGTCTTGTGGACGGGCTTGGCGCTCTCTTCGTCGCCCTCTGCCAGACGGGCCGGGACGCCGCGCTCCCCCAGGGCTTCGAGCGTACGCTGCGCCGTGCCGTGCGCGGGCTGGACCACGACCACGCGGTAGGAGTCGTCGCACCAGTTCTCGATGTCGGTCAGCGCGGCAGCGGTGTCGCCGCGGTAGGCCTTCGCGGGCTGCCAGTCGATCTTGCGAGTGGCGACGCCGACGACGTCGGGGTCGGCCTCAGCCGCCTGGTCGTCGAGGCCGAACGGGCTGACCGACCACCATGGCTTGCCCTGGGCGATGGCGTGGGCGCGTACGTCGGCGAGGTCGCGGTAGGAGGCCGCGGAGAGGTCGATCGGGGCGACTCCCCCGCTGGCCGCGGCGGCCCAGGAGGCGCCGAGGAACTCTTCGGCGGTGGCGACCAGGTCGTGGGCGCGGCTGCGGATCCGCTCGGGGTCGAGCAGCAGGATGTGGCTGTCATCCGGGATCAGGTCGAGCAGCAGCTCCATGTCGTCGACGAGCGCGGGCGCGAGCGACTCCATGCCGTCGACCGCGATCCCGGCGGCGATCTTGTCGGTGAGCTCGATCAGGGTGGGGTGGGCCTCACCGAGCGCCTTGGCCCGCGCCCGGACCTCCGGGGTGAGCAGGAGCTCGCGGCACGGCGGTGCCCACAGCCGCTCGGTCTCTCCACCGTGCTCGGCCGGGATGGCGCGCTGGTCGGCAACCGCGAAGTGGCGGATCGAGTCGACCTCGTCGCCCCAGAACTCCACGCGTACGGGGTGCTCCTCAGTCGGCGGGAACACATCCACGATGCCGCCACGGACGGCGAACTCGCCGCGCTTCTCGACCAGGTCGACGCGGGAGTAGGCGGCATCGGCGAGCTTCACGACGACATCGTCGAGGCTCGCCTCCTGGCCCTTGATCAGCTCCACGGGCTCCAGGTCGCCGAGGCCCTTGACCTGCGGCTGCAGCACGCTGCGGACCGGGGCGACGACCACCTTCAGCGGTCCGTTGGCGCCGTCCGCGTCCGGGTGACGGAGGCGGCGGAGCACGGCGAGCCGGCGCCCCACGGTGTCGCTGCGCGGGGAGAGCCGCTCGTGCGGCAGCGTCTCCCAGCTCGGGTAGAAGGCGACCGAGTCGGGCGGGAGCAGGTCGGTCAGGTCGCTGACCAGATCCTCGGCCTCGCGAGAGGTCGCGGTGACCGCGAGGACGGTGCGCTCTTGGCGTACGAGACCGGTGACCACGAACGGGCGCAGCGCCTCCGGCCCGGTGACGTCGAGCGCCAGCATCCGGCCGCCCTTGGCCTCCGCCATCACCTCGCTCAGGGCAGCATCGCGCAGGACGAGATCGGCGAGCGGGGCGAGGATCACGGGTGACTCCAAAGTGACGGCAAGCACGAGAGCCCCCGGCCGGAAAGACAGGGGGTGCTGGCACCAGTCTAGAAGACATGTGTAAAGACGTTTGACTTCGAGTGCGCACGAGGCCGGAGCGTGGATCGCATGAGATACACGAACATCGGAACAGGCGCCGGGTCACGGCGCGTCAGCAAGCTCGCGCTCGGCGTGATGCGCTTCGGGACCGACACGGACGTCGAGACGTCGTACGCGATCCTCGACCGCTTCGTCGAGGCCGGCGGCACCTTCGTCGACACCTCCAACAACTACGCCTACTGGGCCAACGGCACCCAGGGCGGCGAGAGCGAGACCGTGCTCGGGCAGTGGCGCCGAGACCGCGGGATCGGCGAGGAGCTCGTCATCTCCACCAAGGTCGGCGCACGCCCGACCGACGTCGTCGAGCGCGTCGAGAACGGGTGGGCGAACCAGCGCACCCGTCGTTGGGAGGGCCTGGCACCGGAGAACGTACGCGAGCAGGCCGACCGCTCCCGCGAACGCCTCGGCGTCGAGCGGCTCGACCTCTACTACGCGCACGTGCCGGACATGAACGGCGTGCCGCTGGAGGAGTACGCCGCGGGCTTCGCCGCCCTCGTCAAGGACGGTGTCATCGGCCAGTTCGGGCTGAGCAACCACTGGTCCTGGCAGGTCGAGCGGGCGCGGGCGGTCAACCCGGAGGAGGCACGGCCGAGCGTGCTGCAGTATCACCACACCTATCTGCGGATGCGCACCGACATCCCTGACCCGCGGCTCTCGGTCGACGGCGAGATCGGCGTTGCCGACGCCTCCCTGCTCGCCTACCTCCGGACGACGCCGGGGCTGACGCTGGTGGCCTACACGCCGCTGCTCACCGGGGCCTACACGAATCCTTCGAAGCCGCTCGATCCCGCCTACGACCACCCGGGGACGACCGCGCGGCTCGCGGTGCTCGACGAGGTCGCGGCCGAGACCGGTGCGACCCGCAACCAGGTCGTGCTGGCCTGGATGCTGGGCGACGCGTTGCCGGTGATCCCTCTGGTCGGGGCCTCCTCGGTGGCCCAACTCGAAGAGAGTCTGGCGGCTGTCGAGCTCGAACTCAGCGTGGAGCAGCGGAGTCGGCTCGACGCTGCTGGGCGATGAGCTCGGCGTCCGGGTCCGTCTCGCCCACGGCCGCCGCGTAGTAGGCGACCTTGAACTCGATCGCGTCGAGATGTGCGGCCGTCTCCTCCAGCTGTGCGCGCACCCGGTCGCGGTGTGCGCGCAGCAGGGCGAGGCGGGCCTCCTCGTTGCCGGAACCGTCGCGGACCATCTCGGCGTAGCGCCGGATCTCCCGGATCGGCATCCCGGTCGAGCGCAGCCTGGTGATCAACGTGATCCAGCCGAGGTCGCCCTCGGAGTAGGCCCGGTGGCCCGAACCGTTGCGACCGACGCCGAGCATCAGCCCGTCGCGCTCGTAGTAGCGCAGCGTGTGCGCGGTCAGGCCGGTCCGCGCGGCCACCTCGGCGATGCTGAGCCCGTTGCTGTGCGCCTGCGTCGTCATGACTCCAGTGTCCGGGTTGGAGTGCACTCGAAGTCAAGGGGCTCGGCTACGTTGGGAAGGTGATGAGGGTGTACGCCGCAGGGACGGCCATGGTCGGCGTGGTCACCCTCGCGCTCGTGCTCAGCGGGTGCGGGGAGGCCCTGGATGCCGACCCGAGCCCGACGGCGGACGCATCGACATCGACCTCGGCGGAGCCGTCACCCAGCGACGTACCTTCGTCTACCTCTCCGAGTGTCGCGGAGCCAGGATCGGCGCCGCCGCCGTGGCTCGGCACCCGGGTGCTGAAGGAGGACGCGGAGGGCTACGGGATCGCCGGGCCGACACCGAAGGAGCTGCGCAACCGGGCGTGGACGCTGCCGGACATGATGCCGATGCTGCCCGGTGACGGGTTCACAGCCGAGGTCGACATCGCGCCGGACGAGGTGATCGCGCGCTCGACCTGGGCGCCGGGATGCCCGGTCTCGCGGCGGGAGCTGACCTGGGTGCGGATGACGTTCTGGGGCTTCGACGGCGCCCGCCACACCGGCGAGATGCTGATCAACGCCCGGGTCGCCGAGGACGTCGTCGGGGTCTTCCGGCGGCTCTACGAGGCGAGATTCCCGATCGAGCAGATGGACATCACCACTAAGGCTGCCCTGGACGCGCCGCCGACCGGCGACGGCAACGGCACCGGCGGTTTCGTCTGCCGCCCCTCGGTCGGCCAGACCTCGTTCTCCCAGCACGCCTACGGCCTGGCGATCGACCTGAACACCTTCCAGAACCCGTACGTCAAGGGCGCCCGCGTCATCCCAGAGCTCGCCCGCTGGTACCTGAACCGGTCCAGGAGGGCGCCCGGGATGATCCACGACGGTGACGTCGTGGTCCAGGCCTTCGCCGACATCGGCTGGGAGTGGGGCGGCGACTGGAACTCGCTGAAGGACTACCAGCACTTCAGTGAGAACGGCACCTGACGCCCGGCACCGCTGGTCGAGCCGCCAACCCCCGTTGGTCGAGCCGCGAGGCCGCCTGCGGCCGAGCGTGTCGAGACCAACACGGTGCGATCGAGCGCGGACCTCACCGTGTTGGTCTCGACACGCCTCCGCCTAGCGGCTCCGGCGGCTCGACCAGCGGGGATGGCCGCTCAGGTCAGGCGGACTCGGTCTCTGCGAGCTCGCGCTTCCAGTCGCGGAAGGTCTCCTCGGTGCGGCCGCGGCGCCAGTAGCCGGAGATGGAGAGGTCGGCCTTCGGTACGCCGCGCTCCTTGAGGAGGTAGGGGCGGATGCCGTGCATGGTGACCGCGGCCTCGCCGTGGACGAAGGCGTGCACGCGGCCGTCGAGCCACTTCAGGTCGCGGATGGCGGTGACGAGGGGCTGCTCGTGGCCCTCGGCGTCCTCCGCGGCGTGGTGGGTGTGGCCGCCGGTGACCAGCCAGGTCACCTCGACGCCAGTGGGGTGGTCGAGGGGCTGCTCGTGGCCCGGCGCCGGGATGTCGATGACGGCGTAGCCGCGGGCGTCGGAGGGCAGTGCGGCCAGCGCGGCGCGGATGGCCGGCAGGGCGGTCTCGTCGCCGGCGATCAGGTGCCAGTCGGCCTCGGGGTCGGGCGAGTAGGCGCCGCCGGGGCCGCGAGCCGCGAGGGTGTCGCCCGGCTTGGCAGCGGCGGCCCAGGGGCCTGCGTACCCCTCGGTGCCGTGGACGACGAAGTCGATGTCGAGGGTGCCGTCCTCGACCGAGGGGTTGAGAGCGGTGTAGGTGCGCACCACCTGGCCGTCGTTCTGCTCGAAGACCAGCTTCACGTAGCGGTCGGTGAAGACGCTCGACGAGAAGGCACTCAGGTCCTCGGAGCGGAAGCTCACCCGGATCATCGTCGGACTGAGCCGCTCGGTGGCGGTGACGACGAGGATGGTCTCAGGCTTGGCGGGACGGGTCATGTAGGCAACCCTAACTTGCCTTCAAACACGCCACGGTCAACCTGCCGACCGGGTGGAGTGCGCGGACCGGGGCTGGGTGGCCTCGGCAGGGAGTGCCGGCGAGGGGATGTCGGGAGCGGGGCGCTGGGGCTTGGCGACCAGCGACAGGCTCGGCTCGAGCACCCGCAGCAGCGACTCGACGTGGCCACGGGCCTCGGTCACCAGCCGCCGGGCCTCGCGCGGGGTCCGCTTCCGCAGGTCCTGGAGGTCGTCGTCGGCCGGCCGCCGGACCCGCCGCCGGGCCTTCTGCAGCGGCGCGAGCTGGACGAGCGTACACACCCGGGTGGCCGCATCCGCCTCCGAACCCGCGGGGCCGCCCAGGGCCGTGCGTCCGAGCAGGTCTCCGAGCGCGGCGATCTCGACGAGGGTGAAGGTGCGCTTGACCGCGGAGGGCACCAGCCGGGCGACCTCGCTGCGGTGGGAGCGTTCGGCGGTGATGATCAGGTCGGCGCTCTCGATGTCGTCGACGTCGAGCGGGTAGGCCTGATGCCTGGTCAGCCGGACCCCGGCAAGAGCCACCTCGGAGGCGATCATCGGGTCCATGTCGTAGCCCTCGAGCGCCTCGCTGCCGGCCGAGATCACCGTGATGCCGTGGCGAGCGAGCCCACCGATCTGTCCGACGCCCTCACGGAGCATCGCCTCGATCGCCGGCGATCGTCGTACGTTCCCGCTGCAGACGACCAGGATCGTCGCGGTGTCCATCCCTGCCTACCTTCGAAAAAGTTGCCTGCCGGTTCTCGAGCGTGGACCTCACATCCACGCGGCCAACCCCCCGAACGTGACGGACAGACATTACGCAGTCGACGTACGCCTCCAGAAACCGACGGCGGATCAATCCCCCATTTGGGTGAACGAGCCGGACACCCGGCCCTGTCATCCCCAAATCGGGGTGAGGATGTGCGATGGCCCCGCGGCCCCGCCCTGACGGCGGATGAGTCGCGGACGAGCAGCCTGGCAAAGACATCGGATGGAGTGGCCTGTTGGACCTGCGCGACTATGTCGCTGCCCTGCGAAAGCGCTGGTACATCGTCGCGGTGCTCGCGATCATCGGTGCCGGCGCGGCCTTCGCGCAGGCGCACGCGAGCCCGCCGCAGTACCGCGCGCAGAGCACCGTCTTCGTCTCGATCGCGCGCGGCGCGACGACCCAGGAGCTGGTCCAGGGCTCGACGTTCACCCAGGACATCGTCCAGTCGTACGCCAAGCTGGCCACGATGCCGGTGGTGCTCGACCAGGTCATCTACGACCTCGACCTCGACACGACCCCCAAGGCGCTGGCCGAGGAGATCACCGCGGAGAACCCGCTCGACACCGTGATCATCGAGATCGACGCGGTGGCCACGACGAGCACCGGCGCCTCCGACCTCGCCAACTCGGTCGCCGACGAGCTCACCACCACGATCACGAACCTCTCCCCCAGCTCCAACAAGAAGTCGGCGGTCGAGGTGACCGTGGTCGCCCGCGCCGACCCGCCCCAGGAGGCGTTCGCGCCGCGTACGCGACTGGCCGCGCTGGTCGGCTTTGCCGGCGGCTTCGGCCTCGGCGTCGCGATCGCAGTGGTCCGCGCCCTCCTGGACACCCGGGTCAGGACCGCGGCCGAGCTCGAGCAGCTCACCGACATGGGGCTCCTCGGGGCCATCCCCCGGCGCCGCGGTCAGCGACGCTCGCGTGGTGCGGTGACCGCGATCGACCCGCACAACGTTGCTGCCGAGGCCTATCGGAGACTGCAGACCAACCTGCAGTTCCTCGACGCCTCCGCGAGGGTCCGCTCGATGGTCGTGACCTCCTCGATCGGCGGCGAGGGCAAGTCGACCACCTCGATCAACCTGGCCCTGGCGATCGCGGAGCAGGGCCAGCGCGTGCTGCTGGTCGACGCCGACATGCGCCGCCCAGCGGTAGCCGACTACTGCGGCCTGGAGGGTGCGGCCGGGCTGACGACGGTGCTGATCGGGAAGGCCGAGCTCGACGACGTCGTCCAGGTCTGGGGCGACGCCAACCTGCACGTGCTCACCATGGGTGAGATCCCGCCCAACCCCGCGCAGCTGATCGGTTCACCGCGGATGGCCGACCTGCTGAAGGAGGCGCTTGACGCCTACGACGTGGTCATCCTCGACTCTCCGCCGCTGCTCCCGGTGGCCGACGGCGCGATCCTGTCCCGGCTGACCGACGGTGCCCTGGTGGTTGCGAACTGCCGTACGATCCACCGCCCGCAGGTGCTGGAGGCCATCGACAGCCTCGAGGCCGTCGACGCTCGCTGCCTCGGCATCGTCGCCAACCAGGTCCGCGACACCGCCGCCCACACCTACTACGGCCAGCCGGAGCAGAGCTGGTTCGCCCGCCTCCTCTCCGGTCTCGTACGTCCCCGGGAACCGCGGCAGCAGGGCTACCCGGCCGCCGGGAGCTGAGCATGGCCGTCGCGACGGCGGTCCGGGTCCGCACCGGTCGGACCGGTCGGACCGGTCGGACCGGTCGGACCGGGCGCACCCAGCGTGCCGAGCGCACCGGCTGGGAGGTGCTGACCGCTCTCCTGGCCGGTGCCGCGGCGTTCCTTGCCGGGACCGACTTCGACCTCGTCCGTGGACTGACCGTGGGCGGGCTGATGGGTGCGGCTCTGGCGCCGGTCTGGATCCGGGAGGCGAGCCGCTACCGCGGTGCGGCCCTGGGCGGCGTACTCCTTCTTGCCTGCCTCTTCTCCGCCCTGGCGCTCGCCACCTGGCGCTCGGCGACCCACCCGCCGACCGAGGCCGGCGTGCTGTTCGAGCTGCTGCCGGTCGTCTCCGCCGCGATGTGCGTCGGGGCGCTGCTGTGGGCGCAGCGGGTGCTGTCGCCGGGGGCCGTGGTGTGCCTCTACGCCGTCGGCTCGTTCACGACCTCGACGATGGGGTCCCGGTTCGCCGAGGACCCGTGGCGGTTCGGGTTCTCGATGCCCGCGACGATTCTGCTGCTGGGGGCCTGCATGCTCATCCGGCGGCGTCCCCGCAAGAGGCTTCTCGCAGACATGACCGCCCTCGGAGTTCTCACCGCGGTCACTGCACTGTCCGGGGCCAGGTCGATGAGCGCGTTCCTGATCATGACCGCGATCTTGCTGCTGTGGCAGCACCGGCCGAGGACGGCCAAGCGGACCACCTCGGCGCTGCTCTCGCTGGTCCTGGTCGGCGCGCTGGGGCTGGGGCTCTATCGCGCGCTGGAGGGGGCCGCACTGGACGGCTACCTCGGCCAGTCGGCCCAGGAGCGCACCGCGGAGCAGACCCAGGCAGCCGGGTCCCTCATCCTCGGCGGCAGACCCGAGATCGGGGCGACCGTGTCCCTGATGCTGCATGAACCACTGGGCTATGGCGCCGGCATCATGGCCACGCCGACCGACATGCAGGCCGCGAAGCAGGGCATGTCCGTTCTGGGCTATGACCCGGACAACGGCTACGTCGAGCACTACATGTTCGGCACCCGGATCGAGGTGCACTCGCTGATCGGCGACCTGTGGATCTGGTTCGGGCTCGCCGGGCTGGTGTTCGCGGGGTGGCTGCTGTGGCTCGCCACCATCTATCTGGGCCGCAGCATGGCCAACCGCACCGGCACCGCACTCGGCATCTTCCTCGCCCTGCAGCTCGGCTGGAACCTCTTCTTCGGCCCGATCATCAGCTCGCTGCCGCCGCTCGCGCTGGCGCTCGGGGTGTTCCTGCTCCAACGCAAGGAAGCTGCTGCCTCGCCGTCCGCGCCCGTTCCTGTGTCACGGAAGACGCCGGCTCCACAGCGACGCCGAGGCCGTCGGAACCAGCGCACTCGCCGCCGCTATCTCGCCGGAGGTCCGCAGCGTGCGTGAAGGCTGGATCGACTCCGCGCGCGGCCTGGCGATCATCCTCGTGGTGCTCTTCCATGCCGTGATCAACCTCGACCTGGTCGGCCTCGCCGGCCCGTGGTCGAGGCTGGCCTACACCCTCGACACCTTCCGGATGCCGCTGTTCTTCTTCCTCTCCGGCCTCCTCGCTCCCTCGCTGCTCGCCCGCCCGCTGCGGGAGGTGCTGCGCATCCGGTGCCTGAACCTGATCTACCTCTACGTCCTGTGGTGCCTGCTGCTCGGTGCCTTCCGCGCGCTCCTGCCACACTCCCCACCAGGTGGCATCGCCGCGGTTGCCCGGGTGCTGATCGAGCCCAACGTCTACCTCTGGTTCCTCTACACGCTGTGCCTGTTCACGCTCGTGGGATGGCTGACCCGCCGGCTCCCCGCGTGGCTCGTCGTCGGGACCGCGCTGATCGTCTCCGCGGTCTTCGCCGCCGGGCTGGTGTCCACCGGCGACGCCCCCTGGGACAAGACGTTCCGCTACTGGTTCTTCTTCGTCCTGGCCTCCCGCGCTGCGCCCGCGGTGCGCTCGGCCGTGCCGCGGATGCGGCCCGCTCACGTGGCCGGGCTGGGGATGGCGTACGCGGTGGTGTTGGGGTTCTTCCTCTACGTCGCCGACGACCGGATTCTCTTCGTACGCCCGATGCTGGGCCTGCTGGCGGTGGCCGCGGGCTGCGGACTCGGAGCGATGATCGCGCGAGTCCCCGCACTCGGATTCGTACGCCACCTCGGCACCCGCACGCTCCCGATCTACGTCGTCCACGCCTTCCCGATCACCGCCGTCGCTGCCCTGCTCACCCAGCGCAACATCGACTGGCCACCGGGGACCGGGCTGGTGGCGGTGCCGCTGCTGACGCTCGTCGCGATCCTGCTCGCACTCGCTCTCGACCGGCTGATCACCGGCCGCATCCGCGGCATCTTCGACTTCCCTGTCGCACGCTGGACCGCCAAGGGCCCGGCCGGCGTGGGTCAGCGGGCGTACTCGGTCACGTAGGAGCCCCAGGCGCCGCGGAGCATGCCGAGGCCGCGGAGGAGGGTGCGGGTGCCGCGGGCGTGGTGGGTCAGCGAGCCGGTGAGGCGGCCGAGGGCGACGCGGGAGGATCCGCCTAGGACGCGGACGAGGCCACGGGCGGTGGCGCGCAGCCGCGCCACCGGACGGCGGCTGGAGGGGGTGAGATAGACCTGCACGCGCGAGTCCGAGTTGCCGATGCGGGAGGCTCGGGCGCGCACCCACTCCGGTGTCGCGCGGTCGGCGGGGACCAGGTCATGGACCGGGGCTTCGTCGCACCACACGATCTTCCCGCCGGCGGCGGAGAGGGTGCGAGTGAAGACGGTGTCGGAGCCGCCGGAGAGGCCGAAGCCGAGGTCGAAGCGGAGCGGAGCGACCTGGTTCATGTCGAGCAGCAGGTTGTTGGTTGCCGCAGTGGTGACGACGGTGCCGGTGACATGCCGCAGCCGCTGGAAGAAGGCACCCGCCGTGATCCAAGGGTCCGGCTCGTCGGCGAACGTGGACAGCACCGGCCCGACGACGGCAGCCGCGCCCGTCTCCTCCCAGCAGGCGAGCAGGGTCGGCAGCCACTTCTCCGAGGGCTGCTCGTCGTCGTCGATGAAGACCACGACCGCCTCCGGACCGGCCTCGTCCAGCGCTCGGTTGCGGGCGGCGGCGATGCCGGGGGTCGGCTCGTGCACATACCGCACACGTACGTCACCCCCGGCTGCCTCCGCCACTGCGGAGGCAGCGCTGGGCTGCTCGTCGTTGTCGACGACGAGCAGCCCAGCGTCAGGGACCTGATCGAGCTGGGTCCGGAGCATGCCGATCGCCTCGCCCAACCCCTCGGGGCGCCGGTAGGTGAGCATGCAGACCCAGATCACTTGATCGTGACCGTGACCCAGTCAGACCGAGAGATGTTGCCGAGCGGATCGACGGCCTCGATCTTGTACTTCTGCGACGAGCCGCTGGTGCGGCCGGTGTCGGTGAAGGTCATCGCGGTGTGCTTCCAGAACGGGGCCGAGACCTTGACGGTCTTGATCGGCGTGGAGTCGATCGAGCCCCGGTAGAGCTTGTAGGTGACCGTCGCGTTGTCCTTGTCGGGGTTGCCCGGCCACTTCAGCGTGGCCTTGCCCGCGGAGGGCGAGGAGCCGGTCAGGGCCCACTTGGCGCCCTTCAGCGTCGGACCGACCTTGTTGGGCGCGACGTCCTTGACGGCGAAGCGGACCAGGCCCTGCTGGGCGACGCCGTTGACCTTGAGGAACTCACCGCCGTAGAGCACGTAGCTGGCGTTGGCGGTCACGGTCCAGGTCGACTGCTTGGCGCTGGTGTAGGTGCCGTTGGTCCACTTCGGATACCACTCCAGGAACTCCGGGCGTGGGGTGCCGGGGTGGTCGGGGTAGCCGTACTTGTCGTCGGCGATGTTGGTGCCGCGTACGTCCTGGGTGGTGGCGGTCGAGTGGTACCAGGCCCGCGGCTTGGTCTCCGGGAAGCCACCGGAGGTGTCGCAGCCGTGCTTGTGGCTGGCCTGGTAGACGGCCCCGGTGGTCGGCCAGACCGCGTAGGTGTCGCCGTGGCAGTCCTCGAGCCAGGTCAGCTTGCCGGTGGCCCAGTCGGCCTTGAAGGTGCCCTCGGAGTTGCCGCCGCTGCCGTAGTCGTAGCCGGTGCCGTAGAAGCTGGTGCCGTCGGACTCCAGCGAGAGGATCGCCGCCTCGGCGCCGCCGTTGCGGACCTCGTCGTTGACCGGGAGCGCCAGCGAGCTGCCCGAGGAGACCTCGATCCGGGCCATGCCGTAGCCCGGCTTCGAGGAGCCGTTGACGCTGGTGAACGCGCCGCCGATGACGATCTTGGTGCCGTCGGAGGAGACCACGACGTCGTTGACGTTGCCGCCGGCGACCTTCGGGTTCATCGGCAGCAGGCCGGTGCCGGTGTCGGTGGGCTTGACCGCGGCCACCTTCGTACGCGCCGTGTTGTCGGCCGAGGTGAACACGCCGCCGTAGAAGACCGCGCTGGAGGTCGCCGCGACCGCGTTGGTGGTCGAGTTGAAGATCGGCCGGAAGCTGGTCGCCTTGCCGGTCGCGAGGTCGATCGCGGCGCCGCGGTAGCGGTTGACGCCGTCGACCTGGGTGAAGCCGCCCGCGACGTAGAGCAGCTTCTTGTCGGGCGAGAGCGCCATGTCCTTGACCTGGCCGTTGAACTTCGGCGCGAAGGTGGTGATCAGCTTCCCGGTCGAGAGCCGGTAGGCCAGCATGTGGGACCGGGCCGTCTCGCTGGTGCCGGCTGCGGCGCCCGCCGGACGGGCGGAGGTGAAGTTGCCGCCCACGTAGACGATGTCGCCGACGATCACCTGCTTCCAGGCGACGCCGTTGATCTGCACGGTGGGAAGGACGTCGGCGGAGACCGTCTTCGGGAGGTCGGTATCAATCGGCGCGGTGTCCGCGGAGGCGGAGGTCGCCGCCAGGGTCAGGCTCGTTGCCACGAGCGCCAGCACAGCCAGAATCGGCTTCATCACATCTCTCATCGTGGGGGGAGGGTTATCGCTGGGGACGGCCCTTGAAGACCACCACGTCGGCGCCGTTGCCCAGATCGAGCTCGACGCGTACGGGACGGGCTTCCTCGGGGATCTGGAAGACGTAGACGCCCTTGGCGGAATCGCCGTCGGCCACCGAGGCCGGGAACGGCACCTCGCCGTCGGAGGCGACGCTCACCGCCGGGGTGCGCTCCTGCCCGTAGTAGGCATTGACCACACCGAGCGCCAGGTCGAGCTTCTTCCCGGTCTGGTTCTTCACCTTCACGGTGATCGCGAGCGCCGGACCACCGATCTCGCCGGGCAGGCTCGCGGTGGCCTGGACGGAGTCGATCCGGGCCAGCCGGGCAGTCACGCCCGGAGAGGTAGTCGCTACCGCCTTCAGCCCGAGCGCGCGGTCGCCATCCGAGGACTCCCCCGCGTCCTCGTCCTCCGACTCGGAGGACTCGGACTCCTTCTCCGACGGACTCGCAGACGCAGAGGGTGCGGCGGCCACCGTCGAGTCCGACCCGGCGGTGGCCGGGCCGGAGGAGCTGCGCACGATGAGCACGACCGCGACGCTCACGAGGACGACGGCAGCGACAGCCGCCGCGACGTAAATCCTCGAACGCGGGACTTGACTGAGCATGGGGGATCTTCCGCGGGCGGGGTCGGACAAAGACATCTGTTCAAAGACGCTGCATTCAAGCCCAAGTCCGACGCCCGCGGGGCGATCCTCACACCCACTCCCCAAGATCGGGTATGCCGGCTACGGCTCGGTCACCTTCAGATCGTCGTAGCTGACGTCCACCGGCGTGGTGCCGATCGTCGAGGAGCCGAAGCCGCGCAGCATCACGCCACCCGGGAGCTGGTTGGCCACCGTCGAGTCGGAGATCTCGTACGTCCACCCCGACGGCTCCGCCGAGCCGGCCGGCCACACCTTGGCGCGCACGGTCGCCGGCGCGGTGCCGGTGACCTGGAGCCGCACCTTGAGCCGGTCACCGGGCGCGACGCTCAGACCCGGCACGACGTTGGCGCCGACGACCGGGGTCCCGCTGCGTACGAGGTGGACGCCGACGGTGCCGTCCGGGTTGAACCGGAGCCGCGAGGCGTAGTGGTCGGAGCCGGAGACGCGAGCACCGAGGATCGACCAGACGTAGCCCGCGTCGGGGAGCCGGGAGACCCCGACGCTGACGGTGGCGTCGACGTCGGTCGCCGAGACGTCGCCGAGCCGGGACTCGGTCGTCCCGCCCGGGGTGACCGCGTGCTGGCCGCGGCCTTCGGAGACGGAGAAGTTGCCGGCGACGCCGACGCTGCGGGTCCAGGTGCCACCGGTCTCGGCCGTGCCCCAGCCGCTCGTCTCGGAACGCCCGAAGGTGTCCGCGGCGACGACGCCCTCGGCCGGAGGTGCTGGCTCGCCGGCCACGTCGACGCTGACCGACTCGGTGGGCGACTGGTTGCCGAAGGCGTCCTCTGCGACGACGCGGTAGCTCTGGGTGGTGCCCGGCGGCGCGGCGGTGTCGAGGTAGGTCTGCGTGGTCTGCTTCCAGAACGCCGCGGTGACGGCCTTCGTGTGGATCGGCGCGGCGTCGGCCGAGGCGCGGTAGACCTTGTAGGTCACGGTCGCGTTGTCCCGGTCGGCGTTGCCGGGCCAGGTCAGCCGCACCTGGCCGTCGGCCGGAGAGGTCGCGGTGAGCCCGAACTCCGCGCCGGACAGGGCGGGACCGACGTCGTTGGGCGCGATGTCCTTGACCGCGAAACGCACCAGCCCCTGCTGGGCGACGCCGTCGACCTTGAGGAACTCGCCGCCGTAGACGACGTAGTCGGCGTTGGCCGTCACCGTCCAGGGCGCCTGGTTGGCACCGGTGAAGGTGCCGGGGGTCCACTTCGGGTACCACTCCAGGAACTCCGGTCGCGGGGTGCCGGGGTGGTCGGGGTAGCCGTAGATGTCGCGGGTGTTGGTGCCGCGTACGGCCTGGGTGACCGCCGTGGAGTGCTGGAAGCTGCGCGGGCTGGTCTCCGGGAAGCCACCGGAGTTGCCGCAGTAGTGCTTGTGGCTGGCCTGGTAGACGACGTCGACCGTCGGCCAGATCGAGTAGGTGTCGCCGTGGCAGTCCTCGAGCCAGGTCAGCTTGCCCGCTGCCCAGTCGGCCTTGAAGGAACCCTCGACGTTGCCGCCGCTGCCGTAGTGGTAACCGGTGCCATAGAAGCTGGTGCCGTCGGTCTCCAGGGAGAGGATCGCTGAGTTGGCGCCACCGTTGCGGACCTCGGAGTTGACCGGCAGCGACATCGACGCGCCGGTGGCGACCTTGATCCGGGCCAGGCCGTAACCCGGGTTGGAGAGGCCGTTGACGCGGGTGAAGTTGCCGCCGATCACGATGTCGGCGCCGTCGGGCGAGACCACCAGGTCCTGCACCGACCCGTTGGAGACCGTCGGGTTCATGGACAGCAGCTGGGTGCCGGTGTCGTTGGGCCGGACGGCAGCCACCTTCGTACGCGCGGTGTTGTCGGCGGAGGTGAACACACCGCCGTAGAAGACCGCGTCGGCGGTGGCCGCGACCGCGTTGGTGGTCGAGTTGAAGATCGGCCGGAAGCTGGTCAGCGCGCCCGTGGCCAGGTTGATCGCGGCGCCGCGGTAGCGGTTGACGCCGTTGACCTGGGTGAAGCTGCCGGCGAGGTAGAGCAGGGACTCGTCGGGCGAGAGCGCCATGTCCTTGACCTGGCCGTTGAAGCTCGGCGCGAAGCTGTCGATCAGCTCACCGGTGGAGAGCCGGTAGGCCAGCATGTTGGACCGCGGGGTCTCGTTCGTGCCAGCCGCGGCGCCCGCCGGGCGTGCCGAGCTGAAGTTGCCCCCCACATAGACGATGTCGCCGACGATCACCTGCTTCCAGGCGACCCCGTCGATCTGCACCGTCGGAAGTACGTCCGCCGAGACCGTCTCCGGCAGCTCCGGGTCGACCGGAGCCGTGTCCGCCGTCGCCCCTCCCGACATGACCAGGCTGCTCACCCCGAGAACAGCTGCGACCGCTCCCGCCGCCAGCAGACGCCATTCGTGAATCCGCGTCATCATCCATCCCTGCACAAGGCGGCCACTTCGGCCGCGACACGGCAGTGTCGCGGACACACACGGTCATTCGCCGGTCAATCGCACGTCCGATCCCCTGAATCGGGTATGTGTGGGGGCGTAAGCATCCAACGCTCGCAAACTGCATGGCCCAGGGGGCAGACTCCCACACCATCAGTTGGATGCAGAGTCCATAGGAAGGCGTACGTCTCTTGGCTGTCCCGTCCCGGGTCCTTCTCGGTATCTCCACGGTCGCCACCGTTGTCGCGCTGGGCTCGACCTACGTGCTGACCTCCGGTCCCGCCGAGGAGCCCACGCCACGTGCGGAGAGGAACTACGGCGATCTGCCGCCCGACGACTTCGGCGGGCCGGTGACGCTGACGCCGTCCCCCGCCCCGTCGGTCTCTCCCTCTGCGTCCTCGACGCGCTCGGCCAAGCCCTCGGATGGTGCGGAGCCGAAGAAGCGGCCCACGGACTCGGGGAAGCCGAACCGCTCCGGCGATCGGCCGGGCGAGCAGGGACCGCGTGAGGGTGAGCCGCTGAGCTCACCACCGGCGGGCGGCGCTCCGGGGTCGGGCGACACCGGCGTACCTCCCAAGAAGAAGCTGCGCGTACACCGCGGGGATCTGGTCGTCAGGACCCCGGGGAAGGTCGTCGACGGGCTCGAGGTGCACGGCCGGATCAACGTCGAGGCGCCGAACGTGACGATCCGCAACACCAGGGTGATCGTGCCGACCGGCTCGGAGACCGCCGGGATCTCCAACAACAACGACAACGGCACGGGGATGCTGATCAGCAACGTCGAGGTGCTGGCCGAGAACGCCGCACCCGGCGTCAACGGCGTGGTCGGCCACGACTTCACCCTCCAGAGCTCCGAGATCCATCACGTCACCGACCAGGTGCACATCACCGGCAGCAACGTGACGGTGCGCGACAACTGGTTTCACGACAACTACCACTTCGAGAGCGACCCCTACCAGGGCGGCGGCGCCTCCCACGACGACTCGATCCAGATCATCGGCGGCAGCAACATCACGATCGCAGGCAACCGCTTCACCGGCGCCTACAACGCCGGCGTCATGATCACCCAGAGCATCCGCGACGTCGACGGGGTCACGATCCGCGACAACCTGCTCGGCGGGGGCGGCTGCACGGTCAACATCGCCGAGAAGGGCCGAGGCCCGATCGACGGCCTGGCGATCCGCGACAACCGGTTCCTCAGCGACCAGCGGATCGACGGCTGTGCGATCATCCACCCGTCCTCGACGAAGGTCAGCCACTCCGGCAACGTCTGGGACAACTCCGGCCGTCCGGTGGCCCTCAGCCGCGGCTGACCTTCTGAGCCAGCGCGCCTCTCACGGTCACGACCAGCGACATCACGTCGCGGCGGATCGACGGGACGAGCAGAAGAAGTCCGTACGCCACGGCCCCGGCCACCACGCAGACCGGCACCGCCGCCGCAGGGGGCTGCCCGTGGAGGGCTTGGGCGGCGGCGTACGCAGCGGCCGCGACCGCCGCGGCGACCACCAGGATGCGGGCGGCACCGAGGTAGAGCGGGCCGACCCGGAGTCGGGTGCGGCGGGAGATCCACCACAGCGACAGCGGCCACTCCAGAAGGTGGGCGGTCGCGTAGCCGACCGCGACGCCGGTGACTCCGTAGCGCACTCCGACGAGCACGCAGAGGACCTTCAGCACCGAGGCGACCAAGGTGTAGTGGCGCAGCTCCGTGGTCAGCCCGTGGGCGAGATAGACCCAGTAGCCGACGTAGGCCAGCGTCTGGAACAGCCCCGCGCAGGCGAGCAGGGCGACGATGCCGGCGACGTCCCAGCCCGGGCCGAGCAGGAGCGCGCAGACCGGTGCCGCGGCGCCCGCGACCAGACCGAGCCCGGCGCCGAGGCTGTAGCCGAGCGCGACCTGGCCGCGCTGCACGAACCGCTGGGTCAGCGCCGGGTTGTCGCGGATCCGGCTCAGCACCGGCAGCGCCACCGTCGTGGTGGGGCTGCGCAGCTGCACCAGCGGGTTCATCAGCAGCTGCCAGGCGCGGTTGTAGGTGCCCAGCTCGTGGGCGCCCAGGCGGGTGCCGATGAGGACCGAGTCGATGTTGCTGGCCGCATAGTTGATCAGCTGCGTACCCGCCAGCGACCAGCCGAAACGCAGGAAACCGCCCATCTCGACACCACGGCGGGGGCGGCCGGGGAACCAGCCGGCGAACGCGCCGATGGCCACCAGGCCGACAGCGGCTTGGACCAGCTGCTGGACGACGAGGGCCCAGTAGCCGGCGCCGTTGGCCGCTGCGTACGCCGCGATCCCGAGGGCCAGCAGCGGCGCCAGGACCGTGGCGGCGGCGAGCCGGGTGAAGAGCAATCGACGGGTGAGGTCGGCGCGATACTGCGCGCCCATGCCGTTGAGGACGAAGATCCCCGCCATCGCGGCGGTGAGGGCCGTCAGGGCCGGCTCGTCGTAGAGGGCGGCGACGAGCGGGGCGGCCGCGATGACGACGAGCGCGAGGGCGATGCCGAGGGCGGTGTTGAGCCACCACAGGTTCGACTGCTGCGCCCGGGTGAGCACCTTGGCCTGGATCGCGGCGGTCGAGAGCCCGAAGTCGCGGAAGATCTCGGCGACCGCGACCACCGCCAGCACCATCGCGACCAGGCCGTAGTCGCGCGGCGTGAGCAGCCGCGAGAGCACCACGACCGAGGCGATCTGGACCAGGATGCGTACGCCCTGGCCGCCGAGCACCACCATCCCGCCGCGGGCGGCGCTCCGGCCGAGGCCGCGCCGCTCGGTGTCCTCCACGCTCAACCGAGGACCTCGGCCGCGATCTCCTCGCGGTAGCGCTCGGCGCCGAAGCGCTCCTCGGCGTCCTTGCGGCCGGTTGAGGCGAGCTCGGCGGCGAGGGTGGGATCCGTGGCGAGCCGCTGGATCGCGTCGGCGAGGTCGTTCGCGTCGCCCGGGGCGACGAGGAGGCCGGTCTCGCCGTCGGTCACGATCTCGGCCAGCCCCTGCACGCGGCTCGCGATCAGCGGCCGCTCGGCGAGCAGCGCCTCGACCGCGACGTTGCCGAAGGGCTCGACGCGCGAGGGCACCAGTACCACGTCGGCCTGCTCGAGCTCGCGGGCCGGCTCGGCGACATAGCCGAGGAACTCGACGCTGCCCGCGAGGTCGCTGTCGGAGGCTCGGGAACGGAGCTCCTGCTCGAACCACTCATAGCCCGCGAACACCGACCCGCACACCCGCAGCCGGGCGTCGATCCCCCGCCGGCGCACCTCGGCGAGCGCCTCGAGCGCCAGGTCGGTCCCCTTGCGCGGCGAGAGCCGCCCGACCAGCACCAGCCGCAGCGTCTCGTTCGGCGTCCGGCTGCGCGCCGCCGCCACGGACTCCGGCCCCTGCACCCCGTTGTAGACGACAGTCGTACGCCGCTCCAGCGCCTTCACCGTGTGCGTGATGACGTCGCGGGATGCCCGCGAGTTGGCAACCACGCGGGTGGCCAGCAGAAGCGGAGCGGTCAAGGCGAGGCGTACGGGCTTCGGCTGGTCGTCCTCGGCCTCGTGCACGTGGCAGACCACGGGGACGCGGGCCGCGCGCGCGACGACGATCCACCACGGGATCGTCACGGTGTTGACGAGCAGCCGGCTCGGCCGGACCCGCCGCCACAGTCGCGCCGCCCGCACCCAGAAGACCATCAGCGCGGCGACCAGCCGGACAAGGCCGGTGGGGCTGAGGTAGGCCTTGCGCAGCACCGGGAAGGCCATCACCTCGACGCTCGCGCCGGCGGCCTCGAGCAGCGGGAGAAGGGGTCCACGCTCGGGTACGACGACGGTGACCCGCTGTCCCGCCTGGTGCAGCCCACGCACCGTCTCGACCAGCTGAAGATCGGAACCGTAGACGTCCGGCGACGGGTGGGCGACCAACAAACACATGATGGGCAACGGTATGTCACGGGGACGGCCCGGGCCGAAGGTCCTGGCAAAGTCCTACCCAGATCTGGGGAGCGGACCGGATTCGTGACCTTCAACGGTCAAGCGTCATCTAGGGTCCGCATGTCCAACCCCCACGTATGAGCGAAGCAGGATCGAGCATGGCCGCGACCGGCGCCGAACGCGCCCCGAGCGGGTTCCGCTCACATCTGGAGGCTCTGGCTCAGGCACAGAAGCCCTCGCTCAACACCGCGGCCTACTCGCGGCTCGTCAACCGGCCCGCCGGCCGCATCGTCGCCGCGGCCGCGCACACCGTCGGCGCGAGCCCCAACCAGGTGACCGCGCTGAGCGCGACGCTCTCGGCTGCCGGGCTGGCCGTGCTCGCGCTGGTCGAGCCTCGCTGGTGGACCGGGATCCTGGTCGCGGCACTGCTGGCCGCGGGCTACGTGCTCGACTCCTCCGACGGGCAGCTCGCCCGGCTGCGAGGCGGCGGATCGCGCTCGGGTGAGTGGCTCGACCACACCATCGACTGCTTCAAGACCGCCAGCCTGCATCTGGCGGTGCTCGTGTCCTGGTATCGCTTCGGCCCGGTCACCGACGGCTGGCTGCTGGTGCCGCTGGGCTTCGAGGTGGTCGCCGTGGTGACGTACTTCGGGCTGATCCTGATGCCGACGCTGCGCCGGCAATCGGAGGTCGAGCTTGTCGAGACCCGACCCGTCACCGGTCACGAGAACCCGCTGCGCAAGTGGGCGCTGCTGCCGATGGACTACGGCGCGCAGTGCTGGATGTTCGTGCTGCTCGGCTTCGGGGTGGTCTTCTCCTGGGTCTACGCCCTGGTCTTCGTCTGCAACGCTGCCGCGCTGGCCATCGCGCTGCGCAAGTGGTGGCGTGAGCTGCGCGTGCTCGACGGCTCGGTCGAGGTCTCGTCGTGAGCGAGCTCTCCCGGCTGGCCGTGGTGGTGGTCAGCTATGGCGCTCCCGCCCTGCTGGAGCGGCACACGACCCACGTCGCCGCCGCGCTCCGGCCCGCGCGGATCGTCGTCGTCGACAACCATTCGACCGACGCCAATCGCGACGCGGTCCGGGCCCTGTGCGAGCGCGAGGGCTGGACCGGCGTCTTCCCCGGCACCAACACCGGCTTCGGAGCCGGCTGCAACCTGGGCGCCGCGGCTGCCCTGGCCGAGGGTGCCGAGGTACTGCTCTTCCTCAACCCGGATGCCACGATCGACGCCGAGTCGGCCGTACGCCTCATGGCCGCCGTCGAGGCCGAGCCGCTCCTGCTCGCCGGGCCGACGGTGCTCGGCTCGGACGGGTCGGTCGCCTCTGCGGGCATCGATCTCGACCTCGACACCGGGATGATGCGCCCCTGGCGGCGGCGCGCCGCCCTTCCCATCGAGCAGAGCCCCGGCGCGGAGACGCTGCCCTGGGTCACCGGCGCCTGCTTCGCGGTCACGCGTGAGTTGTGGGAGCGGCTTTCCGGCTTCGATGAGCGCTACTTCCTCTACTGGGAGGACGTCGACCTCTGTGCCCGGGTCCAGGCGCTCGGCGGCCGGGTAGCGGTCATCGACGGGGTCACCGCGATCCACTCCGGCGGTGGCACCCAGCGCGCGGAGGGTTCCCGCGCCAAGTCGCCGGCCTACTACTACTTCAACATCCGCAACCGTGCCCTCTTCGCGCGGGCCTGGCTCAGCCAGGAGCGGCAGGGGGCCTGGCGTCGCGGGGCTGTCGGGGCTGCGTACGAGATCCTCATGCGAGGTGGCCGCCGACAGCTCCTGCACCCGGTACGACCGGTCTCCGCGGTCGTCCGTGGGCTGCGCGACGGGCGCCGCGACCGGCCGGTCCGGGTCCTGGCGTCGGCCAGGGAGCTGCGCGCGACGACCAACCCCTACATCGTCCAGCTCGTCGAGACCCTGGGGCGGCGCGACGACACCGAGGTCGTGCTCTTCGGCTTCGCCCGGGCGATCGTGGGCCGCTACGACGTCTTCCACGTGCACTGGCCCGAGCTGCTGCTGACCTCGGCACGTACACCGCTGCGCCGGCTCGCCCGCCGCCTGCTCACCACCGCGTTCATTCTTCGGCTCCGGCTGACCCGGACCCCGGTCGTACGCACCTGGCACAACCTCGTCCGACCTGACGGCCTGAGCCGCTGGGACCACCTGCTCCTCAACGCCCTCGAGCGCCGCACCAGGCACGTCATCCGGCTCACCGACCAGACCGCTCCCCCGCTCGACGTGCCGATCTCGACGATCGTCCACGCCCACTACCGCGACTGGTTCGAGCCGGTCATCAGGGCGTTGGACGAGACCGTGGAGACCGTCGAGAGGCGGGTGCTCTACTTCGGACTGATCAAGCCCTACAAAGGTGTCGAGCAGCTCTTGGAGGCGGTCGCCGACAGCCCGGAGGCAGACCTGGACGTACGCCTCGTCGGCTCCCCCTCCGACCCCGCCCTGGCCGATCAGGTCCGCGCCGCCGTGGCGGCGGACACGCGGGTGAGCGCCGACCTGAGCTACGCCGACGACGCCACCCTGGCCGCCGAGATCGCCGCCGCCACGTTGGTCGTACTGCCCTACAAAGCGATGCACAACTCCGGCGCCCTCCTGCTCGCACTCTCCCTCGACACCCCGGTCCTGGCCCCCGACAACGAGGTCAACCGTCGCCTGGCCGAGGAGGTCGGCGAAGGTTGGCTCCACCTCTTCGAGGGCACCCTCACGATCGAGGACCTAGAGCGTGCGTTGAAGGCGGTCGTCGCCAATCCGCCTTACGGTCGGCCCGATCTGTCGGCGCGGGAGTGGCCGGAGTCTGCTGCGCTGCATGCTGCGGCGTTTCGGGCTTCGCTTTATCCGTAGGTGACGTCTCTTCGCTGGCGATCACACAGGTTGTACGTCGTGTGCTGTTGCTGCGGGGTATGGCGCGGAGTTCTTAGTTGCGTACGGGCTTGGGTCGCGGGACGCTCGTGCCTCCGGCGGGCGGTGCCTCGTGGGTGCCTACGGCAGTGGGCTTGACCTTGTGAAACGTTCACAAGTTGGCGTCGAATCGCGTGCCGATTCCGGGATCGGGCCGGTGTAACGGGCGGGCCGTAGGCCGCCATGTCGGGCCTTCCCACTGGTTCGAAGAGTTCCCCATGGCACGAAGAGCTGCACGTTCCGGAGCGTGGGAAAATTCACCGCAGGGGCAAGTCGGCGCCGCGGCGAGACGGCTGGCCAGCAACGGTCGCGGTCATCAGGAGCTCCGACTCGAACGCCCCACATTGCCGGACCGCTTCCCGAGTTGGAGGCGTGGCCAGTCAGGCATCGTCGCCAGGCTGTTCCGTGTGGGCGTCGCGATGTCGGCTGGCGGAGGGTGTGTGCGGAGACCAGTGGTTGGTCACCGAGTGGAACGGTTCAGCGAGAGCTGAGACCGGTTGGCGGAGCGGGAGGCCTGATGTCCGGTTCCTGGTGGAGTGATTCCTCGCGCCACCGATTAGGGGCGGCGGGTGAACCGGATCGTGCCATCCGGTAGTCGCTCATGAATGTAGCCGGGAGCATGGGCCAATCGGTGATGGTGCGGGCAGAGCAGCGCCCCGTCCTTCAGGTTTGTCTTTCCGCCAGTTGCCCAGGGGGCCAGGTGGTGGGCGTCGCACCACGTGGCTGTCGCGCTTTGAGTTGCTGGCGTCGGTGTCGGCCGGGCGGAGCCCGGCCCGGCTCAGCCGGTGGCCAGGCTGGTTTGGTGGAGTCGTCG
>NZ_JBHXNY010000046.1:0-34562 GCF_042719275.1 Nocardioides sp. NPDC058538
ACGGGCAACTTCGCCCACTCACCCATAAACCCCGCCTTGTCGTCTCTAAATGCCGCGCCGACTCGGCGGGAGATCGTGTCAGAACGCGCCGACTCGGGTCTTGATCTGGTCAAGATGCGCCGGGTCGGCGTCGCGTACAAGGAATACAGAGACTCGAGTGACAGGATTGACATCGTGACAGCACAGAAGCTGGACGGCACCGCGACGCTGAAGGCGATCAAGGCAGAGCTCGCCGAGCGAGTCGAGAAGCTGAAGGCCCAGGGCATCACCCCGGGCCTCGGCACCGTGCTGGTGGGCGATGACCCGGGAAGCCGGTGGTACGTCAACGCCAAGCACAAGGACTGCGCCGAGATCGGCATCGAGTCGATCCGCGTCGACCTGCCGGGGACCTCGACCCAGGAAGAGGTCGAGGCCGAGATCGACCGCCTCAACGCCGACCCCGCGTGCACCGGCTTCCTGGTGCAGCAGCCGACCGGTCTCGACGAGTTCGCGCTGCTCTCCCGGGTGGCCCCGGAGAAGGATGTCGACGGGCTGCACCCCTACAACCTCGGCAAGCTGGTCCTCGGTGAGGACGGGCCGCTGCCGTGCACCCCGGTGGGCTGCATCGAGCTGTTGCGGCGTCACGGGGTCGAGATCAAGGGCGCCGAGGTCGTCGTGGTCGGCCGTGGGCTGACCGTCGGGCGTCCGCTGGGCCTGCTGCTCACCCGCCGCAGTGAGAACGCAACGGTCACCCTGTGCCACACCGGCACCCGCGACCTGGCCGCCCACACCCGCAACGCCGACATCGTGGTGGCTGCCGCGGGCGTACCCGGGATCATCACCAAGGACATGATCAAGCCCGGCGCGGCCCTGCTCGACGTCGGCGTCTCCCGGGTCGACGGTAAGATCGCAGGAGACCTGGCCGAGGACGTATGGGACGTGGCTGGCTGGGTGTCGCCGAACCCCGGTGGGGTGGGTCCGATGACACGCGCCATGCTGCTCTCCAATATCGTCCTCAGCGCCGAGAAGGCTCTCGAAAGGCTCTGAAATGGTGTCCGTCCACCCCCCGCTCAGCCCCACGCCGGAGGCTCCCGCACCGGCGGTGGCGACACCTGAGCACGAGAAGACGGACCCCCAGGACGTACGCGGCTTCCCCTCGACCATCGGTGGGTTCGTCTACCTCGGGGTGCTGACGGCGGCGATCGTCGGTCTCGGGCTGGTCGGCTTCGGCCACTGGCGGGTGGGGATCATCGTCCTCGCCGCCGGGGTGGGCGCTGCGTCGCTGGGGCGTGCGGTGCTGCGTACGAAGGATGCCGGGATGCTGGCGGTCCGCAACCGCTGGTTCGACGTGGCTCTGCTGGCGCTGACCGCGGGCGCGCTGTGGATCCTCGCGGTGACCGTTCCAGGCGAATAGGACGTACAAACTGACGAAGGCCGCCCCGAGGGGCGGCCTTCGTGCTTCTCGAGACTACTGCTCGATCGGGACCCATTCCTGCTTGGCGTAGTCCCAACGCCAGCCGTCCTGCTCGTAGACCGGGAGGTCGCCCTCGGAGGTCTGAGTCGGCTGCTGCCAGGCCGGCTGGCCACCGGTGCCGGAGCCGCCGGAGACGATGGTGCGGTCGCTCGTCTCGGGCGCGGCCGGCGCGGCGGGAGCCGCCGGTGCCGCCGGAGCCGAGGGAGCAGCGGGAGCAGCGGCCGGAGTCGCGGCGCCCGGGGCCGCGGGCGCGGCGGCCTGGGAGTCCCAGGTCGGCACGCTATGGGCCGGAGTCATGCTGTCGCCGCCGAAGGCGAGGCCGGCACCCGCGATCTCGGAGCCGTCCTTGTTGAAGATCAGCGGGTAGACGAAACCGGCCACGGCACCGCCCAGAGCCGGGACGATCAGGAAGACCGGGAGGTTGGCCAGTGCGTCGGTGCCCGAGAAGAGGGCTGGGCCGAACGAACGGGCGGGGTTGACCGAGGTGCCGGTCAGCGGGATGCCGACGAAGTGGATCGCGGCCAGCGCAAGGCCGATGGCGAGCGGCGCAGCGGTGGCGTTGGTCCCGGCCCGAACGTCGGTGACGCCGAGAATGATGAAGACGAAGATGAAGGTGAGGACCAGCTCGACCAGGATCGCGCCGACGAGACCGGTGCCGGCCCCGTCGCCGAAGCGGTTGGCGCCGAGGCCGCCGTCGTTCCACGAGTTGTAGTCCGAGGCGAGCGCGACGAGGAACAGTACGATCGCGCCGATGGTCGCGCCGACGAACTGCGCGCCGATGTAGGCGCCGGCGTCCTTCCAGCTGATCCGGCCGGCGGTTGCAACGCCGAGCGTCACCGCCGGGTTGAAGTGGCCGCCGGAGATGCGACCGAAGGTGTAGGCGCCGATCACGACGGCGATACCGAACGCCAGGCCGACAGCGGCGACCTCGAGACCCCAGGTCGGCTGTCCGGCGTGGGTGGCGCCGGCGACGACCGCGACGACCGAGCCGCATCCGATGAACACCAGAATGAATGTCCCGATGACCTCGGCTGCGAGTTTCTGGATGAAGGTCGGCTCAGCCGCCGACAGTGATTCCTCAGTCATGTCCCCTTAACCCTTCAATGTCTGTTGACGTCGGTCAGACCCATCGACACCCGAGAAGCACTCAGGTATCAGCAGTCACCTGAACAACATGAGGTGTTGACACACAGTAACTCTTTTGCGACGGCACATCGTGGTGCTTAGGTGGGGCGGGGCGGTGTCTCAACACCCTTTCTGTTATCTTGATGTCAAGACACTTTCCTTCGTCCGGGTCCCCGGCCTCAGTCATACGCAGATCGCAACTTGTCAGGAGTAGCCACAGCAATGGCCGCACGAATCATCTACACCCACACCGACGAGGCGCCGCTGCTGGCGACGTACTCCTTCCTTCCGATCGTCTCGGCCTACGCGGCCAAGGCGGGGGTCGAGGTCGAGACGCGTGACATCTCCGTGGCCTCGCGCATCCTGGCCCAGTTCGACCTGGCCGACGACGCGCTCGGCGAGCTCGGCGACCTGGCGAAGACGCCGGAAGCCAACATCGTCAAGCTGCCCAACATCTCCGCCTCCATCCCGCAGCTCAAGGCCGCGATCAAGGAGCTGCAGGAGAAGGGCTACCAGATCCCCGACTACCCCGAGGCGCCCAGCAGCCCTGCGGAGGAGGAGATCCGGGCCAAGTACGACAAGGTCAAGGGCTCCGCGGTGAACCCGGTCCTTCGTGAGGGCAACTCCGACCGCCGCGCGCCGGGCTCGGTGAAGGCGTACGCCAAGGCCCACCCGCACACCAACAAGCCGTTCGCCGACGACTCCAAGACGACCGTCGCCACGATGGGCTCCCACGACTTCAAGTCCAACGAGAAGTCCGTGACCCTCCCGGCCGACGACACGCTCTCCATCGTGCTCGAGAAGGCCGACGGCGAGACGGTGACGCTGCTCGCGGAGCTGCCGGTGCTCGCGGGCGAGATCGTCGACGCGACGTACATGTCCGTGGCCAACCTGCACGCCTTCCTCGAGAACGCGCTCGCCAAGGCCAAGGCCGACGACGTGCTCTTCTCGCTGCACCTGAAGGCCACGATGATGAAGGTCTCCGACCCGATCATCTTCGGCCACGTCGTGAAGGCCTACTTCACCGACGTCTTCGAGAGGTACGGCGCCGACCTCGAGGCCGCCGGCCTGTCCGCCAACGATGGCCTGGGCGCGATCCTGTCCGGCCTGTCCGGCCTGGAGAAGGGCGCCGAGATCGAGGCCGCCTTCAAGGCCGCGATCGAGGCCGGCCCGCGCCTGTCCTACGTCAACTCCGACAAGGGCATCACCAACCTGCACGTCCCCTCCGACGTCATCATCGACGCCTCGATCCCGGCTCTGGTCCGCAACGGCGGCAAGCTCTGGGGTGTCGACGGCGGCGAGGACGACACCCTCGCGGTGATCCCGGACTCCTCCTACGCCGGCGTCTACCAGACCGTCATCGACGACGTGAAGAAGAACGGCCCGCTCGACCCGGCCACGATCGGCACCGTCCCCAACGTCGGTCTGATGGCGCAGAAGGCCGAGGAGTACGGCTCCCACGACAAGACCTTCCAGATCGAGGCCGCAGGCACCGTCCGGGTCCTGAACAAGGCCGGCGACGTGCTGATCGAGCACGACGTCGAGGCCGGCGACATCTGGCGCGCCTGTCAGACCAAGGACATCCCGGTCCGCGACTGGGTCAAGCTCGCCGTCAGCCGTGCCCGTGACTCCAAGACCCCGGCCATCTTCTGGCTCGACGAGTCGCGTGCCCACGACGCCGAGCTGATCAAGAAGGTCACGACCTACCTGACGGAGCACGACACCGAGGGTCTCGAGATCAAGATCCTCTCGCCCGAGCTCGCCACGGCGTACTCGCTCGAGCGTCTGCGCAACGGCGAGGACACCATCTCGGTCACCGGCAACGTGCTGCGTGACTACAACACCGACCTGTTCCCGATCCTCGAGGTCGGTACGTCGGCGAAGATGCTCTCCATCGTCCCGCTGATCGCCGGTGGCGGTCTGTTCGAGACCGGTGCGGGCGGCTCGGCGCCGAAGCACGTGCAGCAGCTGGTCGAGCAGGACTACCTCCGCTGGGACTCGCTCGGTGAGTTCTTCGCGCTGGTGCCCTCGTTCGAGAAGTACGCCGAGCAGGCCTCCGCCCCGGCCGCGAAGGTGCTCGCCGGTGCGCTCGACCGTGCGACCGCGACCTTCCTCGAGAACGACCGCTCCCCGGGTCGCAAGCTCGGCACCACCGACAACCGCGGCTCGCACTTCTACCTCGGTCTCTACTGGGCCCAGGAGCTCGCCGCGCAGACCGAGGACGCCGAGCTCGCCGCGGCATTCAAGGGCTTCGCCGAGACCCTCGCCGCCAACGAGGCCAAGATCGTCGAGGAACTCCTCGCGGTCCAGGGCAAGCCCGCCGACATCGGCGGCTACTACCTGCCCGACCCCGAGAAGGTCACCGCCGTGATGCGTCCCTCCGCGACGCTCAACGAGGCGATCGACTCTCTCTGAGGCGACCAAGTGAGGAGGGAGACCGCCGACCGAGGAACGAGGTCGAAAGCGTTTTCCCGACGAGCGCGGGAGCAAGGCGCGAGCGAAGCGAGCGCCATCACCTCTCGACGGCCTGGCACGGACTCCGTGCTGGGCCGTCGTCCCATTTCGGGACACCTTCCGGGCGTACGTGACTTTGCTCTCCAGATCTTTCTTCTGATTCCTATAGATGCAGGTCAGCGTGGTGTTTGCTGGCGGGTGAGGGCGGAAAACCTTTAGGTGAGTGTCGGTGGTCGCACTTACCGTGATCTTCTGATGACTGCGACGCTCTCGACTCCGCCCGTGCCCACCTCAGGCAAGGCTCTCGGAGTCCCCACCGACCCTGCCGACCCGAGCCGGCAGGTCGACTGGCGACGCCTGAAGGGGCCGGTGACGGGCGCCGCGCTGATCGCGCTGGCGGTGGCCATGGTGGCCCAGTCGATCGGCACTGTCGTGGCCGGACGGCTGGCGGAGAACCCGACCGCGAGCCTGGTCGGCTGGTTGGCGCTGTGCGTGATCGGCGCCTCGCTGATCGACTCGACCGCCAAGATCGCGTGGGTCGGGGTCTCCGACCGGGCCGAGGGCAAGCTGCGCGAGGACGTGCTCCAGGCTGCCATGCGTCAGCCGCTCTCCGAGCTGAGCGAGCAGGCCGTCGGCGAGATCCTCGACCGGGTCGACGACGACTCCCACGAGGTCGGCAACCTGCTGCGCTGGCAGCTGTGGATGCTGTTCCGCTCGATCTTCGCGGCGCTGCCGATGTGGATCGTGGCCAGCTTCACCTGGTGGCCGGCGGCGATCCTGTTCCCGCTGCTCGCCGTGGTGACCTGGTTCGTCATCCGCCGGCTGCTGGGCAAGATCTCCGAGCTCAAGGTCATCGAGGAGGCCTCGTGGACCGACCATGCCGCGGTGCTCGAGGAGGGCATCGCGGGGCGTGACGATCTGCGTACGAGCCTGGGCCAGGCCCACGTGGTCGCCCGGGTGGCGCGGCTGTCGGCGACGGTGCACGAGAGGTTCCGCGCGGTCGTCACGGTCGAGGCGAAGGTCGGCCGTCGCGCCGGCGTGCTGCTGCACTCCCTGCTGGCCGGCATCGGTCTGGCCGGTGTGGCGCTCGCCGCGAACGACCGCCTCGGGATCAGCGCACTGGTGACGTTGTTCCTGGTCACGAGCACTTTCGTGGGCCAGATCGCGATGCTCGCCAACCACCTGCCCGACATCCAGGCCGGCCTGGGCGCGGTCATCCGGCTGCGCCAGATGATGGGCTCCGAGCCGGAGCCCGAAGGCGGTGCGCCCGTGCCCGACGGGGGAGCGCTCGAGGTCGACCTGCGTGACCTGACCTTCTCCTACGCCGAGGGCACCTTCGCCCTCCAGGGCATCTCCCTCACGGTGCCGGCAGGCGACACCATCGCCCTGGTCGGCCGCACCGGCTCCGGCAAGTCGACGCTCGCCTCGCTGCTCTCCCGGGCCGTCGAGCCGCCGCGTGGCTCGGTGTTCCTGGGGGGCGTGGACGTACGCGACCTCGACCTGCAGCAGCTGCGCGCCTCCGTGGGCGTGGTGACTCAGCGCACCGAGATCCTGGCCGGCACGCTCGCGGAGAACATCGCGCTCTTCGACGACTTGCGTCCGCGCGAGGACATCGAGCGGGCGGTCGCCCGGCTCGGGCTCTCGGAGTGGGTCGCCGGCCTGCCCGACGGGCTCGACACCCTGCTCGGCCCCGGCGGCACCTCGCTGTCGGCGGGGGAGGAGCAGCTGGTCGCCTTCGCGCGGCTGCTGGTGCGCGACGTACGAGTGGTCGTGCTCGACGAGGCGACCGCGCGGATGGACCCGCTCACCGAGCGCCGGGTGGTCGCGGCCGCCGACCGGCTGCTGACCGGACGTACGGGCATCCTGATCGCCCACCGGCTCTCCACGATCGAGCGCGCGCCGCACGTGGCCGTGCTCGACCACGGCCGGGTGATCCAGCACGGCCTGCGGGCCTCGCTGGCGACCACGCCCGGGCCGTTCCACGACCTGCTCGAGGCCAGCCGCACCGATCGCCACGACTCACCCTCGCCGGCTGCACTGGACCGATCATCGGCCGTCGACCACTCCACCCTCGACCATGTCGCCGAGGGCAACGTCGGTGGCAAGCGCCGCTCGGGCGCTCCGCCGGACGTCCCCGAGGTCGGCACCGGGCCGTCGCTCGCCCGCGGGATGCTGCACGTCCTGTTCCTGCGCCCCGAGTGGGGCGTCGCGGGTGCGCTGCTGTTCCTGTTCGCCTCGATGACCGGTGCGCAGGGTGCCTTCACCGGGCTCCTGTGGGGCCGGATCGTCGAGTCGCTGCAGGACGGCGGCAGGCCGACGGTGATGTCGGTGCTGCTCGTGGTCAGCCTGCTGGCCGCGCCGCTGATGCTCGCCGACGCCTTCTACCGCTACCCGCGCTGGTGGATCGAGGTCATGCTGCGGGCCCGGATGGCCGTGCTCTACGGTCAGACCAGCCAGCACCGCCTGACGCGTACGCCGCCGGGCGAGGTCGTCGCACGCTCGATGGACGCGGACCGTTACGCCCGCTACGCCGACCGCTGGGTCGACTTCGTCAACGGTCTCGTCATCGCGACGATCACCGCCCTGCTTGCCGGCACCGCGCTCGCCGGCGCCGTGCTCCTGGTCGTCATGATCGCCTCGGCGCTGGCCTCCGCGGTCGGTCGGCCGATCGCCGGCCGCTCGGCCGCCGCCTCCTCCGCCGCCCGCGCGAGGTTCGGCCGCGCGGTGGTCTCCGCGCTGGAGTCCGTACGCACCGTGAAGCTGGCCGCGGCCACCCCGCAGGTCCACGCCCACCTGCAGCACGTCGACTCAGGACGGGTCGAGGCAGCGGTGAAGGAACACCGGGTTCAGGCATTCCTCGACGGGGTTCCCGCGCTGATGGTGCAGTGCGGCGTCGTGGCTGCCTGGGGGATCTACTTCGGCGGCGGCTGGGGTCTGGCCACCGCGCTGCTGGTCGCCAACGCGGTCTCTGGCTTCGACTGGTTCGGCCGGGTGGCCGGCATGGTCGTCACCGAGGCTCCGGGCACGCGTGCGTGGCAGAAGGAGACCAGCCGGTTCGCCGGCGGTCGTGACCTGATGGATCTGCCGCCGGGCGTCGATCTGGTCTCCGGCGACGCGCCGGACCCGGGTCCGGTCGAGCAGGTGCCGCTCGAGTCCCTCGAGCTCTCGGCCCTGTCAGCGGTCCACGACGACGGCACCATCGGTGTCTCCGACGTCTCGCTCACGATCTCGCGCGGCGAGCTGGTCCTGCTCGTGGGCCAGGTCGGCTCCGGCAAGTCGTCCCTGCTGGCGTCGCTGGCCGGCCTGATCGAGCACACCGGCACGATCCGGTGGAACGACGAGCTGGTCCAGGACGCACAGGCCTTCCTGAGGCCCGGGCAGGTGGCGTACGTCGCCCAGGTGCCGCGAGTGCTCTCCGGCACCTTCGCCGACAACATCCGGCTGGGCCACGACCGACCCTTCGACAGCCCGGTCGCCGACGCGCGGCTCGAGCTCGACGTCAAGGAGGCGGGCGGCGCGGACGCGATCGTCGGTCACCGTGGCGTACGCCTCTCCGGGGGACAGGTCCAGCGCCTCGCCCTGGCGCGAGCGCTGGCCGCCGACACCGAGCTGCTCCTGGCCGACGACGTCTCCAGCGCGCTCGACGCGGCCACCGAGATCGAGCTCTGGCGGGCGCTGCGTGACCGCCACACGACGGTCATCGGCGCAACCTCGAAGCGAGCCGCGCTCGCTCAGGCCGACCGGGTCGTCGTCATGGTCGACGGCGAGATCGCTGCAGTGGGTCCATGGACCGAGCTGGCACCGGCCTGGTCCCACCTGGCCGGCTGACCCCCTGCCGAGGCGTCACCCCCGTCGTTCGACTGGGCACTTCGGTGCCAGCTCGGCCGACCGGGGTGACGCCTCGGCCAGCGGGGGTGACGCCTCGGCGTCAGGCGGCCTCGCCGTGCTCGAGCGTGCGGCGCAGCGCAGCAGCATCCACGCCGAGGGCCTGTAGTGCAGCATGTCCTTCTCCCTCCGCACGAAGGATGCCGAGCAGGATGTGCTCGGTGCCGATCGAGCGGTCCTTGAGCCGGATCGCCTCGCGCAGCGAGAGCTCCAGGACCTTCTTCGCGTCCTTGGTGAAGGGAATGTGCCCGCCGAGACGGCGGCGTGGCTTCCCACTGTCCAGGGCGCCGGCGCCGAAGACCTCCTCGACCTTGGAGCGGACCGCGTCCAGGTCGATTCCGAGAGTGGAGAGTGCGTCCGCGTCGTCGTTGCCGAGGAGCCCGTGTGCTCGTTCGATCTCTGCCCGCAGCGCAGCGGCATCGACCCCGGCGTCGGCGAGCGCCCGGGCGGCGGACGAGCCGGCGCTGGAGGCGATCGCCAGCAGCAGGTGGTCATCGCCGATGCGCTCGTGACCGAGCTCGGTGCCGTATGTCTGTGCGGCGGCGACCGCATCGCGGGCCGGCTTGGTGAACCGTTCGAACATCACATCTCCTTCGCGTACTTCTTGTGGACCGCCTGCCGACTGACCTCCAGCGCATCGGCGATCTCCTGCCAGGCCCATCCCTGTCGGCGGGCGTTCGCCACCTGCAGCCGCTCCAGCGAGTCGGCGAGGCGACGCAGCGCGAGCGCGGCTCGCAAGCCAGTGCTCGGGTGGGCGCTCGCGGCCGACTCGGCAAGGTCCTTCGCATCCGTCATGATGTCAATATAGGTTGACACCAACGTCGTGTCAACCAGAGTTGACGAAACCGCGGGCGTCGGGACCCGCGTCACATCGATTCACGGAATAGCCCACAAATCGCCGAAGGTTAGGCAGTAGTGACCGACACCGCCAGCCCCGAGACCGCCGTCAGACCGGTCACCACCGTCCAGTTCGTGATCGCCATGCTCGCCCTCGCGACGGGTGGGTTCGCGATCGGTACGACCGAGTTCGTCACCATGGGCGTGCTGCCCGAGATCGCCGAGGGCGTCGGTGTCGGAACCTCCACGGCAGGACACCTGATCAGCGCCTATGCGGTGGGGGTGGTGGTCGGCGTACCGATCCTGTCGTTCTTCGTCGCCCATCTTCCGCGCAAGGGACTGCTGCTGTCGCTGATGGCGGCGTACGCGCTGTTCAACCTGCTCAGCGCCGTCGCCGTCGACTACAAGATGCTGCTGGTCGCGAGGTTCCTCGACGGGCTCCCGCACGGCGCCTACTTCGGCGTCGCGACCATCGTCGCGACGTCGATGGCCGCACCGAAGCACCGCGGGCGAGCGGTCGCGCTGGTGATGCTCGGGCTCTCGGTCGCCAACGTGATCGGTGTCCCGTTCGCGACCTGGCTCGGTCAGACCGCCGGCTGGCGGGCACCGTACGCAGCCGCAGCAGGCCTCGCCCTGCTGACCGTGGTCCTGGTGCAGCTCTCGGTGCCCCACTTCCCGGGCGACCCGAACGCGACCGGCCGCTCCGAGGCCAGCCGGTTCTTCACCAACAAGCAGGTCTGGCTGACGATGCTCGCGGGTGCGATCGGGTTCGGCGGCATGTTCGCGGCCTACTCCTACATCTCCCCGATCGTCACCGACACCGCCGGCCTGGCCGAAGGAGCGGTGCCCTGGTTCGTCTTCGCGTTCGGCACCGGGATGGTCGTCGGCACCTGGGTCGCGGGGGAGCTGGCCCGGTGGTCGGTCATGGGCTCACTGCTCGCGAGCAGCCTGGGCATGGTGGCGGTGTTGACGCTCTTCTGGCTGGTCGCCCCGGCCGGGTGGTGGCTCGCGCCGGTCGCCTTCCTGACCACCGCCGTGGCGTCGGTGCTGGTGATCAACCTGCAGGTGCGCCTGATGGACGTCGCCGATGACGCGGTGACCCTCGGCGCCGCGATGAACCACGCGAGCCTCAACATCGCCAACGCCCTCGGCGCCTTCGCCGGTGGCCTGGCCCTCGACTTCTGGAGCGTCCGCGAGGCGCCGTTGGTCGGCGCGGGCCTGGCCGCCGCCGGGATGCTGGTGCTGCTGTGGAGCACCAGCATCCATCGGCGCAGGGCCTAGAGGGCCTCCTCGTTGCCATCCGTGGCGGTGGCCGCCTCGACCGCCGCGAGGAACCCGTCGGCCCAGGCCTTGGAGTCGTGGTGGCGGACGGTGTCCCACAGTCCGCGCATCCGGTCCTTGGCCTCGGCCTCGTCCATGTCGACTGCCTGCAGGAAGACCCGGACCATGTCGGAGACGTCGTGGGGGTTCGTCAGCACCGCACCGCGCAGCTCGGCGGCAGCCCCGGCGAACTCGGAGAGCACCAGCGTGCCGCTCGTGCCGAGGAGGCCGTGGACCGCGGCGTACTCCTTCGCGACCAGGTTGAGGCCGTCGCGCAGCGGGGTGATCCACATGACGTCGGCGTTGGCGTAGTAGGCCAGCAGCTCCTCGAACGGGATCGGCCGGAAGTAGAAGTGGACCGGCATCCAGCCCATCCGCGAGAACCGGCCGTTGATCCGCCCGACCGCCTGCTCGATCTGGTTCTGCAACGTCTTGTAGACGGTCATCTCACCGGCCGCGGGCACGCATACCAGCACCAGTGACAGCTCGCCCATCAGCGACGGGTCCTCGAGCAGCGCACGCTCGAAGGCCTCGAGCTGCTGCAGCACGCCCTTGGTGTAGTCGAGTCGCGAGACGGCCAGCGCGATCCGCTGACCCTCGAACTCCTCCTTCACCCGAGCGATCGAGCTCTGCACCGCGGGGGAGGCCAGGGTCTGCTCGATCCGCTTCGTGTCGACACTGACCGGGTTGGCGCCCAGGTGCACCCGGCGTCCACCGACGTCGATCACCGAGGGCATGGTGTCCAGACCGAGAGCGAAGCCGTACGTCCGGAACCGCGGCGCCGAGTCCTCGGTCTCGATCACCTCGACCGGCGCCACGCCGCGGGCCACGTCGACGAAGTTCTCGACCTGGCGGGGGATGTGGAACGAGATGTAGTCGCACTGCAGCAGCGAGCCGATGATCTCGCGGCGCCATGGCACCACGTTGAACACGTCAGCGCCGGGGAAGTGGGTGTGGTGCAGGAACGCGATCTTCACGTCCGGCCGCATCTCCCGCAGGTAGGCCGGCACCATCCACAGGTTGTAGTCGTGGATCCAGACGATGCCTCCGTACGCCACCTCGGCCGCTGCCTGCTCGGCGAAGGCCCTGTTGACCCGGCAATAGACCTTCCAATCCTCCTCCTTGAACTTCGCGCGTTCCCAGAAGGTGTGCAGCAGCGGCCAGAACGCTTCCTTGGAGAAGCGCTTGTAGAAGACGTCGACCTCCTTCTTCGACAGCGGCAGCCGGGAGGCCACCAGGCCCGGGTAGAGCTTGGGGTCGACGACCGTGTGGGTGGCGAACTTGCCGCGCTTGGGGTCGTCGATGGACCAGGCGACCCAGGATCCGGTGCGCTCGGTGAAGAACGAGAGCAGCGTCGGGATGATGCCGTTGGGCGACTTCGGGCGCCGGCGCTTGACCTCTCCGTCCTCGATCACCTCGTCATAGGGGAGCCGGTGATAGACCATGACGAGGTCGGACTTTCCCGGGTCGTCGGCGTCGTTCTCCGGGTCGTAGATGTGCTCGTCGTCGAGCAGGTTGAAGTGGCGGATCGCCTGCAGGATGCCGCCGGTGCCAGGGGCAGTGGCGTGGAACGTACGCTCCTGGTCGCGGGTCGCGTCGAGGAGCTTGTCCTCGGCCTCGCCGACGCAGACGCCCTTGAACCCGATGTCGTACATCGCCAGGTCGTTGAGGGTGTCGCCGGCGACCAGCACGCGGTCCTTGGAGATTCCGAGGTGCTCGACGAGCTTGGTGACCGTGTGGCCCTTGTTGATCCCGCCGGGCAGCACGTCGAGGTAGTGGCTGAGGGAGTAGAGCAGGTCGCAGCCGATCTCCGCGACCAGCGGGGCGAGGTCGTCGGTGACGGCCTCGGGGTCGCAGAAGTAGGAGACCCGGCGGTCCTGGGGCACGTTCTGGCGCACCAGGCCGGGTCGGTCGCCGATCTTCTCCAGGACGGCGAGCTCGCCGGGCCACTTGGCCGCGATCTCCTGCTGGATCGGTTCGACGGCGAGCAGGTCGTGGCCGGTGACGATGGTGGCGCCGACGTCGCAGATGATGAAGTCGGGCGTCGGGATGGTCGGGTCGGCGAGCAGCGGCAGCACCGACTCCAGCCCACGACCGGTGACGAAGGACAGCAGTACGTCCTCGCGGCGGCTCAGCGTCTGGTACAGCTTGACCTTCGCCTCGGGGTCGCCGGCTAGGAAGGTTCCGTCCAGATCGGTCGCAAGCAGCATGCGTGCGTTGGCAGCGGACGTGTCGTTCACAAGTCTCCTCGAGGGTCGCCTGGCCTCGAGGCCGATTCGGCAGCTGGCCCGAGGCTGCGGACCCCTTGGAGGATCCGCGGGTCGACCAAACAGGCTAACAGGGGCAGGTGTCGGGCCGGAAAAAGGCATTTGACGGATCATCGAATCCGCTCTGAGTAGAGCCACTCAGGAGGTCCACAAACTCGTAAGAAATTGGATGCACCTGTTCGATAACTCCGTCGAGAATCTGTCGTTGATGGGTCATGCGGATCCTGCCCGCGGCCTTCGAGAAGACCGCGGGTGACCACGGTCCTCGACGTTGATCACGGGGGGCGCCGAGGCCCATGGCCGGCACGCAGGTCGGTGCCGCGGGCAGGGTCCACAGCTCGGACGGATCGGTTCTCGATCCTCTTCCTCCCACCATTTCGAGCCTTTCGGCGGGTGGCTGACAGAATGCGCACATGACCGGCAGCACTGCTCCTACGACTAGGCCCAGGGTCCTCTCCGGCATCCAGCCGACGGCGGACTCCTACCACCTCGGCAACTATCTCGGCGCGGTCCGGCAGTGGGTGAACCTGCAGGAGGAGCACGAGCCGTTCTTCTTCATCGCCGACCTGCACGCGATCACGGTCGAGCAGGACCCGAAGGTGCTCCGCGAGCGTACGCGGCGGGCCGCCGCCCAGCTCCTGGCGGCCGGTGTCGACCCGGAGCGGTCAGCGATCTTCGTCCAGTCACACCTTCCCGAGCACGCCCAGCTCGGCTGGGTGATGCAGTGCATCACCTCGTTCGGTGAGGCCCGGCGGATGACCCAGTTCAAGGACAAGTCCGCCAAGGGTGGTGAGGGCGCGGCCTCGGTCGGCCTCTTCTCCTACCCGATGCTGATGGCCGCCGACATCCTGCTCTACCGCCCGGCGTACGTCCCGGTCGGCGAGGACCAGCGACAGCACCTCGAGCTGACCCGCGACCTCGCGCAGAGGTTCAACAGCCGTTACAAGAAGACGTTCCGGCTGCCCGAGCCCTACATCCTCAAGGAGGTCGCGAAGATCTACGACCTCCAGGACCCGACGATCAAGATGTCCAAGTCGGCCTCGAGCCCGACCGGCCTGATCGACATGCTCGACGACCCGAAGATCTCCGCGAAGAAGATTCGCTCCGCGGTCACCGACTCGGAGATGGAGATCCGTTTCGACGAGGAGGCCAAGCCGGGCGTCTCCAACCTGCTCCGGATCTACTCCGCGCTGACCGGCTCCGAGATCGACACCCTGGTCGGCAAGTACGCCGGCAAGGGCTACGGCGATCTGAAGAAGGATCTCGCCGAGGTCGTCGTCGACTACGTCACCCCGTTCCGGGAGAAGACCTTCGAGGTTCTCGAGGACCGGGCGTACCTCGACGGCATCTTGCAGCAGGGTGCGGAGAAGGCGGGCGTGGTCGCCCGTAAGACTCTGGCCGACGTCTACGAGCGGGTTGGCTTTGTGGCCCCCGCGTCGCCGCTCGGCTAGTAAGGTCGGCGCATGCGCACCATCGGTGTTGCCATTGCTATCCCGGAGCCATGGGCAAGTCAGCTCCAGGACTATCGGACGTCTCTAGGGGACGCGACGGCGACCATGATCCCGACGCACATCACTCTCGTGCCCCCGACAGAGATCCACGACGACCTGCTGCCCGACGTCGAGAGCCATCTCGAGTCCGCGGCCTCGCGGGTCGCCCCCTTCAGCGTGCATCTGCGCGGGACCGGCACCTTCCGGCCGGTCTCGCCGGTGGTGTTCGTGGCAGTGGTGCAGGGCATCTCGGGCTGCGAACAGCTGGCCAACGCGGTCCGGCAGGGTCCGCTCGATCAGAAGCTCACGTTTCCCTATCACCCGCATGTCACGATCGCTCACGACCTTCCCGACGCTAGCCTCGACAAGGCTTTCAGTGAGCTGGCCGACTTCGAGTGCGAGTGGTCGGTCGAGGAGTTCCACCTCTATGTCCACGACGACACGGATGGCTGGCGCCCGACGCGGGAGTTCGCGCTGAGAGCAGCACTGACCGGTTGAGGCGGGCTCGGGTCCGCCCACGAACGACGGATGGGGGATCTCGGGATGAAAGACAAGGTCAAGGCAAAGATCGCCGAGCTGCGTGCGCGCTTCCCGGCGCTGGACCGGGTGATTCGCACGCAGGAGCACTACGGCGAGGTGGGTGCTGCCCAGCAGGCCGGCGCGATCACCTACTTCGGTTTCTTGTCGACCTTCCCGATCCTCGCACTCGCGTTCTTCGCCGTCGGCGAGATCGCCAAGGTGTACTCCGGAGCCGAGAGCGACCTTGTCGCGGCGATCGACCAGGTCCTGCCCGGGCTGGTCGGCGACGACCCCGGACAGCTGAAGATCGCCGACATCGAGAATGCGGCCGGCGCAGTCGGGATCATCGGTGTCATCGGTCTGCTCTACGCCGGTCTTGGCTTCATCGATGGACTTCGCAAGGCCCTCGAGGCGGTCTTCCTGGTGCCCGACGAGGAGCAGCCGGGCTTCCTGGCGGCCAAGGCCCGCGACCTGGTCGCACTGATCGGGCTCGGCCTGATCCTGATGGTGGCGGTGGCGTTCACCGGCCTCGTACGCACCTTCTCGGTCAACGTCCTGGACTGGATCGGCCTCGACGAAGGCTTCGGCTGGCTGATCGTCCTCCTCACCCTGGTGCTCGGCCTCGCGGCCAACACGGTGCTCTTCTTCGCGATGTTCCACCTGGCTCCCCAGAACGACAACCCGAAGCGCCCCCTGTGGGCCGGAGCCGTGCTCGGCGCGATCGGCTTCGAGATCCTCAAGCAGGCCTCGACCCTGCTGCTCACGGCCACTCAGGGGCAGCCTGCCTTCCAGGCCTTCGGCATCGCCCTCATCCTGGTCGTCTGGATCCACTACACCTCGATGGTGATCCTGTACGCCGCTTGCTTCGCACACGTGGGGACGACCCCGGCCGATCGTCGGGACGACACCGACGAATGAGAGAGTCGTACCCATGAAGCTCGAGAAGACTGACGGCGCGCTCCTTCTGGTCATCGGGGTCTGGACGATCGCGATCTGGACCAACTTCGGCCGCAACCTCGTCAAGACCGCCAAGGACCCGGAGCAGACCCGCCCGAAGCCCTACTACATCGCCCATGCGGTGCTCGTGGTCGTCGACGTTCTCCTCGGCGGCCTGCTGATCAAGCTGGGCGTACAGCGACTGCTGACCAGGGGATAGCCCTCAGGAGGACTCGGCCGTGTCGAGGTGGTCGACCAGCTCGGTGAGCTGGTCGCGCAGCGCGAGCGCCTCGTCACGGCTGATCCCCATCGATGCGCCGAGCTCCTGCGGCACGCTGGAGACCTGTTCCTCCAGGTCCCGGCCGTCCTCGGTCAGGCTGACCAGCACCCGGCGCTCGTCGCCGGCGTCGCGGTCGCGCCGCACCAGCCCGGCGGTCTCGAGCCGCTTGAGCAGCGGCGTCAGCGTGCCTGAGTCGAGCCGTAGCCGCTGGCCGAGGGAGGTCACCGAGAGCGGCTCCTCGCTCTCCCAGAGCACCAGCATCACCAGATACTGCGGATAGGTCAGCCCGGTGTCCTTGAGCAGGGTCGCATAGCGCTTCGTGACGGCTCTGGTTGCTGCGTACAGCGGGAAGCAGAGCTGAAGGTCGAGCGAGAGCTGCGGATAGGTACGTCCGGACACGCCGACCAGTCTACCCCCTTGCGCTATTAAGTTGTGCGCAATATAGTTGTGCACATGACACCGATCTACACAGCCACCGCAGTCAGCACCGGCGACGCCCGCAACGGCCACGTCCAGTCCTCCGACGGTCTCATCGACGCCGACGTCCGCATCCCCAAGGAGATGGGTGGCGCCGGCGGTGCCACGAACCCCGAACAGCTCTTCGCCGCCGGCTACGCCGCCTGCTTCCACTCGGCCCTCAAGCTCGTCGCAGGCAAGGCCAAGGTCGACATGACCGACTCCGAGGTCGTCGCCGACGTGAGCATCGGTGAGAACGGCCAGGGCGGCTTCGGCCTCGCCGTACAGCTCGAGGTGACCATCCCCGGCGCCGACGCCGCGACCGCCCAGCAGCTCGCCGAGCAGGCCCACCAGGTCTGCCCGTACTCCAACGCCACCCGCGGCAACATCGAGGTCAGGCTCGCGGTCGTCTGATCTCGGCATAGAAGAAGGGCCGCTCTCCGAGGGAGAGCGGCCCTTCTGTCACATGGCGACCAGACGGTCAGCCGAGGATCATCGACTTACGCAGGTCCTTGTTGAGCTGGGAGATCACGTCGAGCGGGATCTCCTTGGGGCAGGCGGAGGCGCACTCACCGATGTTGGTGCAGCCACCGAAGCCCTCGGCGTCGTGCTGGCCGACCATGGACTGCACGCGGGAGTAGCGCTCCGGCTGGCCCTGCGGCAGCTCACCGAGGTGGGTGATCTTCGCGCCGAGGAACAGCGAGGCGGAGCCGTTGGGGCAGGCGGCGACGCAGGCGCCGCAGCCGATGCAGGTGGCCGTGTTGAACGCCCGCATGGCCTTGTCGCGCGGGACCGGCACCGAGTTGGCCTCGGGGGCCGAGCCGGTGTTGGCCGAGATGTAGCCGCCGTTCTGGATGATCCGGTCGAACGCGGAGCGGTCGACGATCAGGTCCTTGACGATCGGGAACGACGAGGCGCGCCACGGCTCGATGGTGATCGTGTCACCGTCGTTGAAGGAGCGCATGTGGAGCTGGCAGGTCGTGGTGACCTCCGGGCCGTGCGCCTCGCCGTTGATCATCAGCGAACACATGCCGCAGATGCCCTCGCGACAGTCGGAGTCGAACGCGACCGGCTCCTCGTCGTTGTGCAGGAGCTGCTCGTTGAGCAGGTCGAGCATCTCGAGGAACGACATGTCCGAGGACACCCCGTCCAGCTCGTACGTCTTGAGCGCACCCTTCTCGGACGCGTCGGCCTGCCGCCAGATCTTGAGGGTGAGCTTCACTTGTACGACCTCTGCTTCATCTCGATGGCGGTGTAGATCAGGTCTTCCTTGTGGAGCACCGGGGCGCCGTCCTCGCCACCGAACTCCCAGGCCGCGACGTAGGCGAACTCGTCGTCGTGACGCAGCGCCTCGCCGTCCTCGGTCTGCGACTCGCCTCGGAAGTGGCCGCCGCAGGACTCGCGCCGGTTGAGCGCGTCGATGCACATGAGCTCACCGAGCTCGATGAAGTCGGCGACACGGCCGGCCTTCTCGAGGTCCTGGTTGAGGGAGTCGGCAGAGCCGAGGACCTTGACGTTGGTCCAGAACTCCTTCTTGAGCTCGCGGATCAGGCCGATGGCCTTCTTGAGGCCCTCCTCGGTCCGCTCCATGCCGCAGTACTCCCACATGATCAGGCCGAGCTCCTTGTGGATCGACTCGACCGAGCGGGTGCCGTTGATCGACATGAACTTGTCGATCCGCTCCTGGACCGACTGCTTCGCCTCGACGACCGCCGGGTGGTCCTCGGAGATGGGCTCGAACGGCCCGTCGGCGAGGTACTCGCGGATGGTGTTCGGGAGCACGAAGTAGCCGTCGGCCAGACCCTGCATCAGCGCCGAGGCGCCGAGGCGGTTCGCGCCGTGGTCGGAGAAGTTGGCCTCACCGGTGCAGTAGAGACCCTCGATGTTGGTCGAGAGCTCGTAGTCGACCCACAGGCCGCCCATGACGTAGTGGACGGCGGGGTAGATGCGCATCGGCAGCTCGTAGGGGTTCTCACCCGTGATCCGCTCGTACATGTCGAGGAGGTTGTCGTACTTCTCCTCGATCGCGGCCTTGCCGAGGCGCTCGATCGCGGCACCCAGGTCGAGGTAGACGCCGCGACGGAACTTCTTGACCGTGCCGTCGGGCTGGGTCTCGTCGACCTCCGGACCGACACCGCGGCCCTCGTCGCACATGTACTTCGCGGCGCGCGAGGCGATGTCGCGGGGGACCAGGTTTCCGAAGGCGGGGTAGATCCGCTCCAGGAAGTAGTCGCGGTCCTCCTCGGGGATCTCACGCGGGTCCTTGGCGCAGTCCTCGGCGTTCTTGGGCACCCAGATGCGGCCGTCGTTACGCAGCGACTCCGACATCAGGGTCAGCTTCGACTGGTGGGCGCCGGTCACCGGGATGCAGGTCGGGTGGATCTGCGTGTAGCAGGGGTTGGCCATGTAGGCGCCCTTGCGGTGCGCACGCCACGTGGCGGTGACGTTGGAGCCCATCGCGTTGGTCGAGAGGTAGAAGACGTTGCCGTAGCCGCCGGTCGCGAGCACGACCACGTCGGCCAGGTGGGTCTCGATCTCGCCGGTGACCATGTCGCGGGCGATGATGCCGCGGGCCTTGCCGTCGGCGACGATCAGCTCGAGCATCTCGTGACGCGTGAACTGCTCCACGGTGCCGGCGGCGACCTGGCGCTCCATGGCCTGGTAGGCGCCGATGAGGAGCTGCTGCCCGGTCTGGCCGCGGGCGTAGAACGTACGCGACACCTGCACGCCACCGAAGGAGCGGTTGTCGAGCAGACCGCCGTAATCGCGGGCGAAGGGCACGCCCTGAGCCACGCACTGGTCGATGATGTTCACCGACTCCTCGGCGAGGCGGTAGACGTTGGACTCGCGGGCGCGGTAGTCGCCGCCCTTGACCGTGTCGTAGAAGAGCCGGTAGGCCGAGTCGCCGTCGCCCTTGTAGTTCTTGGCGGCGTTGATGCCGCCCTGGGCGGCGATCGAGTGGGCGCGACGCGGGGAGTCCTGGTAGCAGAACGACTTCACGTTGTAGCCGGCCTCGCCGAGCGTGGCGGCAGCGGCGCCGCCGGCCAGGCCGGTGCCGACGATGATGATCGACAGCTTGCGGCGGTTGGCCGGGTTGACCAGGCGGTTCTCGAACTTGCGGGTCGTCCAGCGCTCCGCGATCGGACCGGTCGGAGCCTTCGGGTCGACGAGCTTGTCGCCGAGCACGTAGTAGCCCGCGGCGTCGTCGGATTTCTGGACCGGTGCCTCGTTGGTCGGGGTGAGGCCGGGCAGGTAGTGGGTTCCAGCAGCCATGTGTCAGATGTCCTTACGAGATGACGCCGAAGACGGTGAACAGGGGGACCAGCGAGAAGCCGCCGGCGATCACGATCGCGACGACCCAGCCGGCGACGCGGGCCCTGGCACGCGACTCAGCGGTGTTGGTGAACCCGAGCGTCTGGATGGCGCTGAAGGTGCCGTGGTGCAGGTGGAACGCGAGCGCGAGCATCGCGAACAGGTAGATGGCGACCATCCACCACTGCTCCGGAAGGAAGGAGTTCACCAGGAGCCGGTAGGGGTTCTCGGTGATGTCCGGGGCCTGCCCGCCCGTGCCCACGTTGATCTTCACGATGGTGAAGTGGAGCAGGTGCCAGATGATGAAGACGAGCAGGGTCACGCCGCCCCAGCGCATGGTGCGCGAGGAGAGCGACGAAGCCTTGTTCTTCTTCACCGCGTACTTGACTGGCCGCTGAGCGTGCGCACGCATGGTGAGAGCCACAGCGGCGCCGACGTGCGCGACCAGCGAGCCAAGGAGCACCACCCGGAGGATCCAGAGGAGCCCGCCGTACGGAAGGTACGGCTCCCCGAACGTGCGCAGGTGCTCGGCGTACTCGTTGTAGGCCATCTCGCCGCTGAAGGCTTTGAGGTTGCCGTACATGTGCACCAGCACAAACAGGATGAAGACGATGCCACTGGCCGCCATAAGGAGCTTCAGGGCGATCGTGGAGCGCGTCGACCGCGCGCCTTTGATCAGAGTCGTGGTTGCCACGGCACGCACGCTACTACCCCTCATACCCGAACTTGTACGCAGGGAGTATGTGACATTTTCGTCGCTGCGGGGGCGGGTGGGGTTACTGACGAGTATCTCGAGAATGGGTTAGGCAAGCCTAACAGCAGGGTGCGCATTCTCCGTGGCGATGGCGTGAGATGGGGAGGACCGAGCCTCGCTCAGCGCCAGCAGGCGGGCCAGCAGCTCGTCGACCGCATCGGTCCACGGCCGCGTCGCGACCAGCTCCCGGCCGCGGTCGCCGAGCAGGTGCCGCCGGGGGTCGGAGACGACCGAGGCGACCGCGTCCGCGAGCTCCCGGGCACGGGCGGGGTTGTAGAGCAACCCGGTCTCCATGTGCTGCACGATCTCAGCCGCCGCGCCGGCGCGCGGGGCGACCACCGGAACGGCGCTGGCCGCGGCCTCACGCAGGATGTGGCCACATCCCTCCTCCTCGCCGGGGTGGACGAGAACGTCGAGCGAGGCCAGGGCGATGGCCAGGTCGCCGGTGCCCAGCGGACCGGTCAGCTTCGCCTGCGGGACCCGCTGCTTGAGCCATCCGTGCTGGGGTCCGTCGCCGACGATGACGAGGCGGATCCCAGGCACCACGGTGAGCTCGGAGAGGCGGCGTACGCCATGGCTCTTGGCGAGGTTGCCCGCGTAGCCGACCACGACCAGCGGTGTGGGCCGGGACTTCGCCCTGGACCAGCGGCGGTGGAGCCAGTCGTCGCGCAGACTGGGTGAGAATGCGGCCGTGTCGACCCCCGGCTCCCACACCTCGGCGGCGACGTCGATCGCTGCGAGCATGCGGCGCAGATACTCGCTTGTGACAAAGATCTCATCGGCGTACGCGGCGATCGAGGTGCTCCAGGTGAGCGCCGCCTTGGGCGAGAGAGGGGACTGCTGGACGACCAGTGTGGTCGCGGCAGCCGCCGTCGGCGACGCGAGCGCCTTGCGGCCCAGGCGGCCCGGGTCGAAGGTGACCACGACGTCCGGCTCGAAGGACTCCAGGGCGCTGCGTACCTGGCCGCCGGTCTTGGCGATCGGAGAGACGCGGACGACCCGGCTGTTGCGGTAGACCGGGAGTCCGGGGCCGGGCGCGATGAACCGCACCTCGTGGCCCGACTCGATCATGCGGTCGGCGATGGCCTTCACCGTGGTTGTGACACCATCGATGGTAGGAAAGAAGCTCTCGGTGACCAGCGCCATCTTCATGGGACCAGCGTCCTGCCCGGGGATGGCGAGAGCGCGACGTGTGCGTTGACCTGGGATGAACCATCGGCACGACCAGTAGATGACCAGCGTGATGAGGACAATCAGTGGCGGTACCCAGACGGGTCTGGACGCTTTCGGCAGCAGCACTCACGGTGGCTGGGGTCGTCGGCGGAGTCATGGGGCTGGCGGGCTGTGGTCAGGCGCCGACCCAGCAGCCGTCGGGCGCGCGCGTCTCTGAACAGCCCTCGACCGCCACGCCGGCCTTCGAGATGCCGGTCGAGAAGCCCAACCTGCTGATGATCACGGTCGACGACCTCTCCGCCCTCGACATGGACTACCTGCCGAGCGTGCAGAAGCTCGTGGGCGACAGCGGCGTCACCTTCACCGACGCGGTCGCGCCGACGCCGATCTGCGTGCCGGCCCGCGCCTCGCTGCTCTCGGGGCAGTACGCCCACAACCACGGCGCCCACACCATCCATGGCCCCGAGGGTGGCTATCCCTCCTTCGACGACTCCGCGACCCTGGCCACCTCGTTGCAGGAGGCCGGCTACTCGACGGTGTTCACCGGGAAGTACCTCAACGAGTACGGCGACGCGGGGACCGAGCGCGACCTGCCCCCGGGCTGGGACGAGTGGCGCGCGACCGTCGACCCATCGACGTACAACTATCTGGGTGCGAAGTTCAACGTCAACGGGCGCCTGGTCAAGCCGAAGGGCTACTCGACCACCGTCATCACCCAGCAGGCGAAGGCGGCGCTGACCGACGCGAGGAAGAAGCCCGGGGCCGAGGCGAAGCCGTGGTTCCAGTGGGTCAACTACGTGGCACCGCACATCGGCGGGCCGACGGAGAAGGGTGACCCCAAGCAGCGCTTCCCGGGCACCAAGGGGGCGATCGGCGTGCCGGTGCCGGACAAGCAGGACCGGGACAAGTACGCCGACGAGCCGATCCCGCAGCAGCCCAACCTGTTCCCGGAGGCGCGCAAGAAGTTCCCGAAGGGGTCCCCGTCGCGGAAGAACCCCTCGCAGATCGAGAAGGACGCCTACCGGCTCTCCTACCAGCGGCGGATCGAGTCGGCGCGCAGCCTGGACCGCAACATCGCCTCGCTGCTCGGTGGGCTGAAGAAGAGCGGCGACCTGGCGCGCACCCTGGTCGTGTTCACCTCCGACAATGGGTTCTCGAGCGGCTACCACAACTTCAACGGCAAGCTCTGGTACTACGAGGAGTCGCTGCGGATCCCCGTGCTGATGAGCGGTCCCGGCGTACCGAAGGGGCGCGAGGTCGGGACCACGCTGACCAACCCGGACATCGCCACGACGCTGCTCGCGGCGGCCGGCGCCGATGACCCGCACGAGCCCGACGGCATCGACATCCTGCCGTGGCTGCGTGCGCCCGAGCAGACCCGTGTCGTCCCGATCGAGGCGTGGCCGACGTCCGACGGCACCTCGCGGCTCTGGTCCGGGGTGCGCGTGGGGCGGTGGACCTATGTCGAGCTGACGACCGGCGAGGCCGAGCTCTACGACCGCACCAACGATCCGTACGAGATGAGGAATCTCGCCGACGACCCGGCCCACGCCAAGACGGTCTCGCGGCTGGCCGATCTGAGCGAGAAGTACCGCGACTGCGCCGGTGATGGCTGTCCCAAGAAGATGTACGCCGCCGACCGCCCGCTTGATCTCGCGGGGCTCTAACGGGTTAAAGTAGACTAAATAACTCTTATTACTTTGGGAGTGTTTGGTCATGTTGGTCGGCAACCTGTTCACGCGTCGCAAGCGCGCCGCTGTCGCGACGGTGGCGATGAGCGCCCTCGCGGTGACCGGCCTGGTGCACGAGCCGGCCGCCGTGGCGGCGGGCCCGACGCGTACGCCTGCCCTGGAGCGGCCCGCGGAGAGGCCGAACCTGCTGATGGTCACGGTCGACGACCTCTCCTCCCTCGACATGGACTACCTGCCGCAGGTGCGGAAGCTGGTCGAGCGGACCGGGGTGAACTTCTCCGAGGGGATCGCGCCGACGCCGATCTGCGTGCCGGCGCGGGCCTCGCTGCTGACCGGGCAGTACGCCCACAACCACGGTGCGCGCACGATCGAGGGGCCGTACGGCGGGTATCAGGCCTTCGATGACTCCGCGACGGTCGCCACCTCGCTGCAGGATGCGGGCTACGCGACGATCCTCGCGGGGAAATACCTCAACGGCTACGGCGAGGGCTCGACCCGCGGCGACGTGCCGCCCGGGTGGGACCAGTGGCGCGCGACCGTCGACCCGTCGACCTACAACTTCCGCTCGCCGAAGTTCAACGTCAACGGCGAGATCATCAAGTCCAAGGGCTACTCCTCGACCGTCATCACCGAGCATGCCAAGGACGGGATCGCGGCCGAGCGCGCGAGCGGGGACCCCTGGTTCGCCTGGGTCAACTATGTGGCGCCGCACCACGGCGGGCCTTCTGGGCCGGACGATCCGAAGAAGATCTACCCGGGCACCGACGCGGCGCTGTCCGTGACCGTGCCCGACACCCAGGACCGTGGGTTCTACGACAACGTGCGGATCCCGCCGCGGCCCAACCTCTTTCCCGAGGACACCTCCGGCTACGCGAAAGGCTCGCCCGGGCGCGGGAAGTTCAACCCGCGGAAGAAGGACGCCCTCCGGATCGCCTACCAGCGCCGCCTCGAGGCCATCCGCAGCCTGGATCGCAACATCGCCTCGCTGATCGGCTCGCTCAAGCGCAGCGGTGAGCTGAAGCGGACGCTGGTCGTGTTCACCTCCGACAACGGCTTCTCGAACGGCTACCACAACCTCAACGGCAAGCTGTGGCACTACGACGAGTCGCTGCGGATCCCGGTGCTGATGAGCGGTCCCGGGGTGCCGCGCGGCCGCACCGTGCGGACCCCGGTCACCAACCCGGATCTCGCCGCCACCCTGCTGGCGGCGGCGGGGGCTCGGCCACCTCGAGCGCAGGACGGGATCGACGTCATGCCGTGGTTGCGCGCGCCCGAGCAGGTACGCGCCATCCCGATCAGCGGCTGGCGGGTGGCCGACGGGAGCAGGCAGCTGTGGTTCGGCGTCCGGGTCGGCTCCTGGACCTACGCCCGCCTGCACACCGGCCAGATCGAGGTCTACGACCGCTCCTCGGACCCCTATGAGCAGCACAACCTCGCCGCCGACCCGGCGGTCGCGGAGACCGTCAAGGCGCTCGCGAGGCTCGCCGACCGCTACCGGAACTGCGCCGCCTCGACCTGCCCGAAGGACCTGTACGCCTCTGGCCGGGAGCTCGATCTGGAGGCGCTGTGACGAGGGTCGGTGACCTGGAGCGCGAGGCCGCGCGGGCGCGGCTCGTCGAGGCGTACGCCGCGGGGAGGATCGACGCGCCCGAGCTGGAGTCGCGAGCCGAGGCGGTGTGGGGTGCCGCCCGGTCCGCTGACCTCGCCGCGGTGGTCGATGACCTGGGCGGGGACCCGGCTCCGCCTGGTTCGGCGGGCGACCGTTTCTTACGCGATCTTCTGGTGTTCCTGATCTGCGGCGCGATCGCCGTCCTGGTCTGGCATCTCACCGGCCGCGGCTTCTTCTGGCCCTTGTGGGTGCTGGTCTACACCGGCCTACCGCTGCTGCGATTTCTGACCCTAGGAGTGCCACGCACACCTGGCGTGCCTCGCGCTCCTAGGGTCACCAGGGAAGGGTGCGAGCGGGCACACGACCTGCCTTGATCTGCTTGGCGAGCTCCCGGATGCGTACGCCACTGGCTCGCCAATCGCCCGCGCGCTCTTCGTAGATGGGGTGGAAGCTGCGGCGGACCTCGACCGTCCAGTGACGGCCGAAGACGACCCGGGCGCCGACGGCGAAGGGGAGGATCGCGAGCAGGAGGAGGAGCTCGATGCCGGTGAGCAGCATGACCGCGACGACCACGACGAGGATCGGCAGCGCGATGACGAGCCAGACCACCACGAGGATCATACTGATCGGATCGTCGCCGGAAGGTGCGTCGAAAGGGACCTCCAATCCGTCGAGACTCATGCGGCGCGACTTCCGCTGCCACGGGACCCAGCGCCGGGTGATCCGATAGACCTGTCCGCCCGGAGTGCGTACCTTCACGGCGGTCAACCTAACGGCGCGTCTCAGTTAGCGGTTGTAAACCTCACACTTTGTGGTCACCGCCACTTCATCGGCCTAAGGTTCGAACCATGAACGACGCCGCTCGCGACGACTCGTTGCGCCTTGCCCAGCCGGCGGATGCCCATTCCCAGGCAGAGTGGGAGGCGGCGACTGCTGCCGTCCTCCGCAAGGGCGGTCGGCTGACGGCCGACGACGCCGACTCGCTCGTCTGGGACAAGCTGACGCGCACCTCCCTCGACGGACTCCGGATCGCCCCGCTCGGGCTGCCGGACACGTCCTTCGCCGACGCGGCGCGTCCCACGCGCGCCGGCGCCTGGGACATCCGCTCGCTCGTCTCCGGTCTCTCCGGCGTGGACGCCAAGGCGGCCAACGAGGCCGCTCTGGTCGACCTGGACGGCGGGGTCTCCTCGCTGTGGGTGGCCGCCGACGAGACCACCGACCTCGCGGTGCTCCTCGACAAGGTGCTCCTCGACCTGGCGCCGATCGTGCTCGACGCGCCGATCGGTGCGGTCAAGGTCGCCCAGAACCTGCTCGCGCTGATCGCCGAGCGCGGTGCCGGGCTGCACGCCGCGACGAACCTGGGTGCCGACCCGATGGGCGCGCTGCTGCGCGACCTGCCGCTGGCGCCCGACGAGGCCTTCGCCGAGCTGGTCGACCTCGCTCGTCTCGCGCAGGGGATCGGGGTGCGGGCGATCGTCGTCGATGCCACGGCTGCGCATGATCTGGGCGCGTCCGACGTGCAGGAGCTCGGCTGGTCGGTCGCGGTCGGCGTCGCCTATCTGCGTGCGCTGACCGAGGCGGGATTCTCGCCCGCCGTAGCGGCGAGCCTCATCGAGTTCCGGTACGCGGCCACTGACGAGCAGTTCCCGACGATCGCCAAGCTGCGGGCCGCCCGTCAGCTGTGGACACGAGTCCTCGAGCTCTCCGGGGCCGAGGGCGTGGAGATGCGCATCCACGCGGTGAGCTCGCGGCCGATGCTGTCGAAGTACGACCCCTACGTGAACATGCTGCGCGGCACCGTCGCCGCCTTCGCCGCCGGTGTCGGCGGCGCGGACGCGGTGACCGTGCTGCCCTTCGACTCCGCCAACGGCGTACCGGACGGGTTCGGGCGACGGATCGCCCGCAACGTGTCCCACCTGCTGATCGACGAGTCCCACGTCGCGGCCGTCGCCGACCCCGCCGGTGGCTCCTTCGCCGTCGAGCAGCTGACCGCCGACATGGCCGCGGCCGGCTGGGAGGCGTTCATCGAGCTCGAGGAGGAGTGGACCGGGGCGAACGCCGTCGGAGGCCACGACTTCTCGCCCTTCCGCGACCGGATCGCCGCGGTCTCCGCCGAACGGGAGAAGGCGATCGCTCGGCGCAGACGCCCGATCACCGGGCTCACCGAGTTCCCCAACCTCGCCGAGACGCTCCCCGAGCGGCCGGTCGACCCGCTGAACGAGCGGGTGGTGCGCTACGGCGCCTCCTTCGAGGCCATGCGTGACACTCCCGCCACCACCAAGGTCTTCCTCGCCACCATCGGTACCGTCGCCCAGCACACCGCCCGGGCGACGTTCGCGACCAACCTCCTCGCTGCCGGTGGCATCGGCGTCGAGATCGCGGGTGCGACCGCGGACGCCGAGGAGCTGGCCGGGAAATACCGGGCTACCGGCTCTCCGCCGGTCGTCTGCCTGGCCGGTTCAGACAAGGCGTACGCCGAGTGGGGCGCGGCCGCGATCGCGGCCCTCCGCAAGGCCGGCGCCACGCACGTGATCATCGCCGGGAAGCCAGACGCCGTCGACGCCGAGGTGGACGACGCCGCCTCGATGGGCGTCGACGCACTCGCCTTCCTGACCGCTACGAGGGAGAAGCTGGCATGAGCATTCCTGATTCCTTCAAGGAGTTCTCGCTGAACGACGGTGTTGATCTCGACACGCCTCCGCCTAGCGGCTCCGGCGGCTCGATCAGCGACGGGGAGCCGTGGCTGAGCCCCGAGGGCATCGAGATCCAGCCGGCGTACGGGCCTGCGGACCTCGAGGGTCTCGACGCGCTCGACACCTTCCCGGGCCTGAGCCCGTTCCTGCGTGGGCCCTACCCGACGATGTACACGACCCAGCCGTGGACTATCCGGCAGTACGCCGGGTTCTCGACGGCTGAGGAGTCCAACGCGTTCTACCGCCGCAACCTGGCCGCCGGCCAGAAGGGCCTGAGCGTCGCCTTCGACCTGGCCACCCACCGTGGCTACGACTCCGACCACCCGCGCGTGCGCGGCGATGTCGGCATGGCGGGCGTCGCGATCGACTCCATCTACGACACCAGGACGCTGTTCGACGGCATCCCGCTCGACGAGATGTCCGTCTCGATGACGATGAACGGTGCGGTGCTGCCGGTGCTGGCGCTCTACATCGCCGCGGCCGAGGAGCAGGGTGTCCCGCCCGAGAGGCTGGCCGGGACCATCCAGAACGACATCCTCAAGGAGTTCATGGTCCGCAACACCTACATCTACCCGCCGGCGGAGTCGATGCGCATCATCGGCGACATCTTCTCCTACACCGCCGCGAAGATGCCCCGGTTCAACTCGATCTCGATCTCCGGCTACCACATGCAGGAGGCCGGGGCGACGGCCGATCTCGAGCTCGCCTACACGCTGGCCGACGGCGTCGAATACCTCCGGACCGGTCTCGCCGCGGGCCTCGACGTCGACGCGTTCGCGCCGCGGCTCAGCTTCTTCTGGGCGATCGGGATGAACTTCTTCATGGAGGTCGCCAAGATGCGGGCGGCCCGCGCGCTGTGGTCGCGTCTGGTCTCGCAGTTCGACCCGTCCAACCCGAAGTCGCTCTCGCTGCGGACCCACTCGCAGACCTCCGGCTGGTCGCTGACCGCCCAGGACGTCTTCAACAACGTCGGCCGCACCGCGATCGAGGCGATGGCCGCGACCCAGGGCCACACCCAGTCGCTGCACACGAACGCCTTGGACGAGGCCATCGCGCTGCCGACCGACTTCTCGGCCCGCATCGCCCGCAACACCCAGCTGCTGCTGCAGCAGGAGTCCGGCACGACCGAGATCATCGACCCGTGGGGCGGCTCCTACTACGTCGAGAAGCTCACCCATGATCTCGCCGAGCGCGCCTGGGCCCACATCCAGGAGGCCGAGGCGGCCGGTGGGATGGCCAAGGCGATCGAGCAGGGCATCCCGAAGATGCGCATCGAGGAGGCGGCCGCCCGCACCCAGGCGCGCCTCGACTCCGGTGCTCAGAAGCTGATCGGCGTCAACACCTTCCGGCGGGTCTCCGAGGACCCGCTCGACGTGCTCAGGGTCGACAACGACCAAGTCTACAAGCAGCAGCTCGCCAAGCTCGAGCGGCTGCGCGCGGAGCGTGACGACGAGGACGTACGCCGGGCCCTGGAGGCCATCACCAATGCGGCTGGTTCGACGAGCAAGCCCAGCGGTACCGGCAACCTGGACGGCAACCTGCTCAAGCTGGCCGTCGACGCCGCCCGTGCGAAGGCGACCGTCGGGGAGATCTCCGACGCGATGGAGAAGACATGGGGACGGCACCAGGCCGTCATCCGTACCATCTCCGGTGTGTACCGGGACGAGGCGACGACGTCGGGGGACTCCAAGGTGACCGAGGTGCTGAAGGCGACCAAGGAGTTCGAGGAGGCCGAGGGCCGACGCCCGCGCATCCTGGTCGCGAAGATGGGCCAGGACGGCCACGACCGTGGCCAGAAGGTCGTGGTCTCGGCCTTCGCCGACCTCGGCTTCGACGTCGACGTAGGCCCGCTGTTCTCCACGCCCGAGGAGGTCGCGCAGCAGGCGGTCGACGCCGACGTACACATCGTCGGAGTCTCGTCGCTGGCTGCCGGTCACCTCGCGCTGCTCCCTGCGCTGAAGGCGGCGCTGGAGGAGCAGGGGCGCCCGGACATCATGATCGTCATCGGCGGGGTCATCCCGCCCGACGACGTGGCCACGCTCGAGCAGATGGGCGCGGCCGCGGTCTTCCTGCCGGGGACCGTCATCGCCGACTCCGCCATCGACCTGCTCGGTCGTCTGCGGGAGCAGCTCGACCACTGATCACCTCGCTGGTCGAGCCGGATTCGTGAGGAACGAACGAATCCGTGTCGAGACCAACACGGCTCGTCGGCGCTCGATGGGACCGTGTTGGGCATCTCGACAAGCTCGATACAACGCTCGACACGCTCGCTGGCGCGAGGGTCTGAACGAAGTGGCCCTCGACCAGCGGTAGTCCCGAGTATGTCCTCGCCGGGGGCGTAGCGCTCGTCTAGCCTCAGAGCTGTGACGGACCTACGCCCCGGGCGGGCATCCGGGGACGGGCTGATGAGGGTCGGCGCCTACGAGATCCTCAGCAAGCTCGGTGAGGGCGGCATGGGCGTCGTCCACCTCGCCCGCCACGAGGAGACCGGCGAGCGGGTGGCGCTGAAGGTGCTGCGTACCCATGTCGTGGGGGACGAGGAGACGCGCGCCCGGCTGGAGCGCGAGGTGCGGTCGCTGCGCCAGGTGCGCAGCCCCTGGATCGCCGAGATCGTCGACGCCGACCCCTACGCGGATCTTCCCTACGTCGCGACCCGCTACGTGCCGGGTCCGACGCTGCACGACCGGATCAAGGACGACGGACCGGTCGTCGGCGAGGACCGGTTCTGGCTGGCGCGCTGCCTGGCCGGCGGCGTCGCGGCCTGCCATGACGCCGGCGTGCTGCACCGTGACGTGAAGCCCTCCAACGTGGTGATGGAGGGACGTACGCCGGTGCTCATCGACTTCGGGCTGGCCCGGGTCGCCGACGATCCCAAGATCACCCTCACCGGGTGGCTGGTCGGCACGCCGGGCTATCTGGCCCCGGAGATCCTGGAGGGGACGCCCTCTTCGCCGGCCAGCGACGTGCACTCCTGGGCGGCCACGACGGCCTATGCGCTGCTGGGCCGGCCTCCGTTCGGGACCGGTCCGTCGATGGCCGTCCTGGATCGCGTACGCCGCGGCCAGCACGATCTCGACGGCATCGAGGGGTCGATGCGTGAGGTCCTCACCGCCGCGCTGGCGACGGACCCCGCGGATCGGCCCGGCCTCGAGGAGCTGCGGGAGTGGCTGATGGAGCCCGAGGAGCCGTGGTCGAGGGCCGAAGCGGTCACCAAGGTGCTGCCGGTGACGATGCCGCTGGCCGCCGCACCGGTGGACGCCGAGCTGAAGCCGACGCTGGTCGACCCGGAGGCCGCCGGCGACGCCGTGACGGAGGTCGAGGCTGTGCCGCCGACCGCGGTGACCGTCGCCGACGCGCCGGCCGAGCCGGTGGTGGTGCGCCGATTCGACCCGCAGGCGCCGCCACCCGCTCCGTCGCCCGAGCCCGGCTGGAGCCCGCCCAGCAAGCACGCCAACCTCAAGCGCTGGCCGGGTCCGATGCACTTCCTGGTCCTGGTCGCGCTCGCCGCCATCCTCGCCGGGGTCGTGGCTGCGTACCCGTTCCTGGGCGCGACCCTCCTCGGCCTCGGCGTCTGGCTGCTGCGGGCCGTCTCGCTGGCCGCCGACCACCTGTCGAAGCGTCGCGAGGCGCGCGGCCGGAAGTGGTACGACGGCCTGGGGGCGCTCGTCCGCTCGCCGTGGGACCTGGTGCGCGCCATCCCCGGCACCGCGGCGCTGACCGCGCTGACGGGGGTGATCGCGGCCGCCGTGGCGGTCGGCTGCCTGGCGCTCGGGCTACCGCTGACCGTGGTGCTCTACGTCGCCGCGATGGTCTTCATGTCCGCGGCCTGGCTCGCGTCGCAACGGGTCCGCGACACCGTCGGACCAGTCGCCCGGGCCGCGTCCTCGCCGTCACAGCGCTGGGTCGTCGCCGTCGTCGGCCTGGCGATCATCGCCGCCGCCGTCGCCTGGTACGCGGTGCAGATGGGTGTCTCGTGGGTGCCGCTGGACGACCTGCGTTCGAGTCAGCTGCCGGGCGTCGTGCGCGACGTACTACGGCGCGCTCGCTGACCCGGTTCGCGATTGGCTAAGGTGCTGGCCATGCCAGGGCCCGACGTACAAGACCTTCTCGACGGCATCAGCGACGGCAAGCGGGCGGCGGTGTCACGGGCGATCACCTTGGTCGAGTCGACCAAGCCTCAGCACCGCGACATCGCCCGCGAGCTGCTCACCAAGCTACCGGCGGCACGCGGCGAAGCCGCAGATGAGCACAGAACCGTGCGGGTCGGGATCTCCGGGGTGCCGGGGGTCGGCAAGTCGACCTTCATCGAGGCGCTCGGCAGCCGACTGACCGCCAACGGCCTCAAGGTGGGGGTGCTGGCGGTCGACCCGTCGTCGGTACGCACCGGCGGCTCCGTCCTGGGCGACAAGACGCGCATGCAGCGGCTCTCCGTGGACCCCAACGCCTTCATCCGGCCCTCTCCCTCGGCCGGGACGCTCGGCGGCGTCGCCCGGGCGACCGTGCAGGCGATGGCGGTGCTGGAGGCGGCCGGCTACGACGTGGTGCTGGTCGAGACGGTCGGCGTCGGACAGTCCGAGGTGACCGTGGCGGGGATGGTGGACACGTTCTTGTTCCTGACCATCGCGCGCACCGGTGACCAGCTGCAGGGGATCAAGAAGGGCATCCTGGAGATCTCCGACGTGATCGCGGTCAACAAGGCCGACCCCAACGACCCCCACCGCGCCCAGGAGGCGCGCGCGGCTGCGCGCGAGCTCGCCGGTGCGCTCCGGCTGGTGCGCTCCCGCGAGGAGTGGGCGCCGCCGGTGGTCACCGCCTCCGCGCTCCACGACGACGGGGTCGACTCCGTCTGGGAGCAGGTGATGGCGCACCGCACCCATCTCGGCAAGGACGGGCTGCGCACCAAGCGCGCCGAGCAGCAGCTCGACTTCACCTGGGCGCTCGTCCGCGACGAGCTAGACCAGCGGCTCAAGCACTCCGCGGGCGTCAAGGCGATCCGCGAGGAGGTGCGTGCCGAGGTGCTCTCGGGCGAGCTTCCGGCGACCGTCGCCGCGGACAGGATCCTCGCGGCCTACGACAAGGATTAGTCTGACGGGACCATGCTGGAGCCTGCTGCCTTCCTCGCCGAGCGAGTCGATACCTACGACGCCGAGCTGACCGACCTGCGCCGGGACATCCACGCGCATCCTGAGCTCTCCTGGCAGGAGCATCGCACCACCGAGCTGATCGCCGAGCGACTGGAGAAGGCGGGCTGGCAGGTCGACCGGCCGTCCGCGACCGGTCTGATCGCCGATCTGGGTGGGGACGGCAAGGAGTCGAGGGTCGTCGCGCTGCGCGGTGACATGGACGCCCTGCCCGTCGATGACGTCACCACCGACATCTGGACGAGCACCGTTCCCGGGGTCGCACACGCCTGCGGCCACGACGTACACACCACGGCCCTGCTCGGTGCCGGCCTCGCGCTGGCCGACCTGTATCGCGAGTCACCTCTGCCCGGTGGCGTACGCCTGCTGTTCCAGCCCGCCGAGGAGGTCATGCCGGGCGGGGCGCTGCACCTGATGAGCCTGGGTGCGCTCGACGACGTGGAGCGGATCTTCGCGCTGCACTGCGACCCGACCGTCGACGTCGGCCGCGTCGGGATCCGCTCCGGCGCGCTGACCAGCGCGGCCGACCTGATCGACGTCCACCTCAGCGGCACCGGCGGTCACACCTCGCGCCCGCACCTGACCGGAGACCTGGTCTTCGCGCTCGCCAAGGTGACCACCGAGCTGCCGGTGATCCTGAGCCGGCGGATGGACCCCCGGGCCGGCGTGAGCGTGGTCTGGGGCAAGGTCACCGCCGGCCAGATCCACAACGTGATCCCCGCCCACGGCTCCGTCGGAGGCACCGTGCGGATCCTCGACAGCGACGCCTGGAGCGAGGTCGAGCACGTCGTGCGCGAGGTCGTCGCCGAGATCATCGCCCCCTACGGCGTCTCGGCCGCCGTCGACTACACCCGCGGTGTCCCGCCGGTGAGCAACGACGAGGAGTCTCACCAGATCCTCGTCGAGAGCGTCCGCGAGGTCCTGGGGGAGCGGGGTGCCGTCGTCTCGGCGCAGAGTCTGGGCGGCGAGGACTTCGGCTGGTACCAGGAGCAGGTCGCCGGCTCGATGTTCCGGCTCGGCGTACGCACCCCCGGCGGTCCCACCTATGACCTCCACCAGGGCGACCTGCGCATCGACGAACGCGCGGGGGGGGGGGGGGGCGCCCGGGGTGGGCCCGGCCCCCCCCCCCCCCGCGGGGTGGGCCAGGCGGAGGAAGAAAAAAAAACA
>NZ_JBHXNY010000047.1:0-34413 GCF_042719275.1 Nocardioides sp. NPDC058538
GTCCCCTGGAGCGCTCGCGGGGACCGTGTTGGTCTCGACACGCCTACGCCTAGCGGCTCCGGCGGCTCGACCAGCGGAGGGAGGCGGTGAGCGGGCTCGGCGGGTCAGGCGGAGTGGGCGCGGGTGGAGACGAGGACGCGGGCGAGGCCGGCGGAGACGAGGGCGGCACCGAGCATGTGGAAGCCGACCAGGAGGACGGGGAGGTCGGTGAGGTACTGCACCCAGCCGATCAGGCCCTGGGCGAGCTCGATGACCAGCAGGACGATCGTGACCTGACGGACGTACGCGTTCTTGCGGCCGAGCCACAGCGTGACCAGGGTCGCGGCGATGAGCGCGTAGACGGCGTAGGCGTGGATGTGGGACATCAGGGCCGGGTCGAGGCCGGTGCGGCGGGACTCGAGGTCGCCGGAGTGGGGGCCGGAGCCGGTCACGACCGTGCCGAGCCAGAGCGTGACCCAGCCGACGACGAGGGTGACCACCGAGGCGATGCGTACGTTGCGCGGCGCGGCCTCACGCACTGGCGAGCGGATCTCGTCGAGCAACCAGACGCACACGCCGACCATCGCCATCGAGGCGAGCAGGTGCAGCGCGACGACGTAGGGGTTGAGCTGGCTGAGGACGGTGATCCCGCCGAGGACCCCCTGGAGCGGGACGCCGAGGGCGATGATGATCGCCAGGTTGCGGATGACCCCTCGGCGGTTCCAGACGGCGATGACGACCGTGATCGCGATCGCGGCCAGGACGTAGGTCAGCAGCCGGTTGCCGAACTCGATGACCCCGTTGATCCCGAGCGCCTCGTGAGCCACGTAGGACTCCTCGGTGCACTTGGGCCAGGTGGGGCAGCCGAGGCCAGAGCCGGTCAACCGGACGACACCGCCGGTCACCACGATCCCGATGTTGGCGATCAGGTTGGCGATGGCCAGCCCGAACGCGTGGGCGCGGAGCCAGGCGAGGACCCTGTCTTTGGCTGAGGGAGCCTTGGCCGAGGGAGACGGGCCGGTGGCGGGTTCGGTGGAGGTCATTCCCACTTGAAGGTCCTAGCTGTGAGGGTGGAGCCGAGAACGGCCCAGATCAGGAGTACGCCGAGGTCTCGCCAGGCCGGGACGCCGTCGAGGAAGGCGGTGCGTACGGCCTCTCCGAGCGCACCCGAGGGAAGCCAGCGAGCGACGTCGCCGTAGGCGCCGTAGGCCGTCAGGGGCAGCACCACGGCACCGCCGGCCAGGAGGAGCAGGTAGATGAGGTTGGCCGCGGCCAGGGTCGCCTCGGCGCGCAGCACGCCGGCGACGAAGAGCCCGAGCGAGGCGAAGGCCAGGGTGCCCATCGCGATCGCGAGGAAGAATGCGAGGACGGTGCCGAACCCCGCGGCCGGGGTCCAGCCGAGGATCTGGCCGACGGCGCCGATGACGAAGAGCTGCACGAGCTGTACGCAGCCGAGCGCGAGCACCTTGCCGGCGAGCAGGCCGATCCGGGGGAGCGGTGAGGCACCCAGGCGCTTGATCACCCCGTAGCGCCGCTCGAACCCGGTCGCGATCGCGAGGCTGGTGAACGAGGTCGACATGATCGCCAGGGCCAGGACGCCCGGGGTGAGGAGGTCGACCAGGGCCCGATCGGTGCCGAGATCGAGGTCGATCGCGTTGCCGGCGGTGACGCCGCCGACCAGCACCATCACCGGGATCACGACCGCCAGGAGGAGCTGCTCGCCGTTGCGGAGCATCAGCTTGGCTTCCATCAGCGCCTGGGCGACCACCTGCCGGGTGATCGGGGCGCCGCCGGGCTTGGGGGTGAAGGTTCCCGTGGCCACCTCAGACATGCTCGACCCCTTCTGTGAGATCGACCCCGCCGGTGAGATCGAGGAAGACATCTTCCAGGGAGCGCCGACCCAGGGTCAGCGACTCCGGGAGGACGTCGTTCTCCTCGCACCAGCGGCTCACCTTGGAGAGCGTGGTCGGGTCGGCCTTCCCGGTGACCCGCATCGAGCGTTCGTCGAGCAGGGTGACCTCGGTGTCCTCGCCGAGCGCCTTGCGCAGCGACTCGCGGGCGCCGGGCGGGAACGGCTTGGTCACGACCAGTCTCACGGTGGCGGTCGCGCTCATCCCATTTCCTGGGCCGCGGGTGAGCTCGAGCGGAGTGCCCGAGGCGATCATCCGGCCGCGGTCGATGATGTGCACCTGGTCGGCCAGCTCCTCGGCCTCCTCCAGGTAGTGCGTCGTCAGCACGACGGTGACGCCGTCGGCGCGCAGCTCGCGCAGCAGCTGCCAGGTCGTACGCCGCCCCTGCGGGTCCATCCCCGCCGTCGGCTCGTCCACGAACACCAGCTCCGGACGGCCCACCAGCGCCATCGCCAGCCCGAGCCGCTGCTGCTGCCCGCCGGAGAGCCGCCGGTAGGGCGTGCGGCCGCATTCGCCCAGGCCGAGCCGCTCGGCCAGGTAGTCGACGTCGAGCGGGTGCGCGTGCAGCCGGGCGATGTGCTTGAGCATCTCCATGGCGCGCACGCCGCTCCAGGCGCCCTGCCCCTGCAGCATCACTCCGATCCGGGGGAGCAGCTGCTTGCGGTCGGCGATGGGATCGAGCCCGAGGACGCGTACCGTCCCCTGCTGGGGCTTGCGGTAGCCCTCGCAGGTCTCCAGGGTCGTCGTCTTGCCGGCACCGTTGGGCCCGAGAACGGCCGTGATCGAGCCCTCCGCGACGCTCAGCGTGAGTCCGTCGACGGCCGTCTTGTCGCCATAGGTCATGCGCAGGTCGCGTACCTCGACAGCGGGCCTGGCGACGGAAGAGTCCACGGCGGCAGTCTAAGAAGGCGTACGCCACCGGCCCAATCGCGTAGGTGCGATCCTGTGGATTCTTAGGTGCCTATAAGGACGTTGGCCGCCCAACTCCCACCGAAGGACGGCCAACGCGGGGATGAGACGGGATGCCCCTAGGCCTATGACGCGGTGTCTCAGACACAGTTTCTGCTCAGGAGATCAACAAGCAAGGCGGTCAGGAATCGAGAAGCCTCACGGGCCTCGGGATTCCTAAGGTCAAGACATGTTCACACTTGAGACCATCACCATCGACGCAACCGACGCCACGGACGCCCAGGCGTTCTACGAGAAGGCCTTCGGGATCACCGACCAGATCTCCGTACGCCAGGGCCCGGGCACCGGCACCGGCCGCCCATTCACGATCTCCCTGGTCGTGAGCCAGCCCTCGACGGTCGACAGCCTCATCGACTCCGCGCTCACGGCCGGGGCCACGACGCTCAAGCCGGTCGAGAAGTCGTTCTGGGGCTACGGCGGCATCGTCCAGGCCCCCGACGGCTCGATCTGGAAGGTCGCCACCTCGGCGAAGAAGGACAACGGCCCCGCCACCCGCGAGATCGACGACATCGTCCTGCTCCTCGGCGTCGCCGACGTCAAGGCGAGCAAGCGGTTCTACGCCGAGCGCGGGCTCGGCATGAAGCGGAGCTTCGGCGGCAAGTACGCCGAGTTCGAGGCCGCTCCCGGTGCCGTCCAGCTCGCGATCTACCCCCTGCGCGCCCTGGAGAAGGAGACCGGTGTCGCGGTCGACCCGGCCGCTGCGTACGGAATCGTGCTGGGCGGCGGCAGCGAGGCCTTCACCGACCCCGACGGGTTCACCTGGCAGGCTGGGGACCATGGCACGCACGATCGCGACGAACACGACCGTTGATCTCGAGGGGCTCCTGGAGTTCGTACGTCCCCGCCACCAGATGATCCTGGTGACCAGCCGAGCCGACGGGTCCCCGCAGCTCTCGCCGGTCACCGGTGGCGTCGACGACGAGGGGAGGATCGTGATCGCGACCTACCCCGAACGAGCCAAGACCCGCAACGCCCGCATCCGTCCGCAGGTGAGCGTGATGGTCCTCTCCGAGGAGTGGAACGGCGCCTGGGTCCAGGTCGACGGCGAGGCCGAGGTCCTCGACGCGGCGAGCGGTGGGGCAGCGCTGGACGCCTTCGTCACCTACTTCCGCAACATCTCCGGCGAGCACTCCGACTGGGACGAGTACCGCCAGGCCATGGTCGACCAGGGCAAGTCCCTCCTCCGCATCACCCCCAAGCGCTGGGGCCCGGTCGCCACCGGCGGTTTCCCCGCCCGCCTCGGCTGACCTCGCGCCGCGGTTGTTCGCGCCGTCTCGACCGAAGGGCTGACCGCATCTGCGGTTGACGAGGCGGTCGACGGACATCCGGAAAGCAGGTGCCGGATAGTAAAGAGACCCCTACCTTGGCCCCCATGAGAGTTCAGCGGGCGTCCGTGATGGTGGTCGTGCTGGCCGGCGCGATGCTCGTGAGCTGTGGGGAGGGGTCGGGTTCGGCGCTCACCGAGAAATGGTCTCGACCGGGCGGTCCGCAGAGCGAGTTCCTGTCCTCCGGATCCTGGACGGCGACCGACGAGCTGTGGATCTACGCCAACATCGACGACTCCCGGATCGAGGCCGTACGCCTCGCCGACGGCAAGGAAGCCTGGCACCTGCCTCTGGAGGAGAACGTGTGCGAGATCTCGCCGGTGAACGAGGAGGATCTCGTCGCAGTGCGTGACCATTCGTCGGGATCGCACGGCTGCAACCGGGTCACGGTCGTCGACACCTCCGACGGCGAGGCCCTGTGGTCGGCGACGTTCGGGTCGATCGGCGGACGATCCGAGGGCGGCGGCATGGTCGGGCTGACGGAGGCGACGGTGTCGGTCACGACCGATTGCGCGATCGAACGCTGGGAAGCGGTGAGCGGTGATCGCCTGGCGCCTCTGAAGGCTCGCGACGGCGCCGCCGAGCTGGGCTCCTTCGGATGCCGGGTGGCCGCCACCGGCCACACTGCTCTGATTCCCGAGAGGGACGGCCTCAGCGGCCTCGACATCGACACCGGACAGCGCGTGTGGAGCGTCGCCGGCGACAGTCCACAGGTGGGCCGCGTCTATGCCACCGATCCGATCGTCGCCGACGTCTGGATCGAGGGGGCGCAAGGTGTTCGCACGATCGACTCTCGCACCGGTCAGATGGGGAAGATCGTCGGCCGGTCCCTGGACGCTGCCGCTGCCGCTGCCACGCCGACGCTCGGGCTGGCCGACGTCGTGGGAGACCGGATCGTCGGCGCCTATGGCGAGGAGCTGTCCGGGTCCGACGCTGCCGCCAACGGCGCCGCTCGAGCGTGGGATCTGGTCTCGGGGACGGAGGCGTGGAGGCGGGCGAGCGAAGCCGGCGACACCTTCCTGGGAGCTGACGAGAAGGGCCTCTACATCGGTCGCGACACCGGGTCCGAGGCCGCCGGCTACCGCGTGATCCGTCGCGATCTCGATGATGGCTCCGACGAAGTCCTCGGCACCGTCGGGACCGGTCCCACCGTGGTGACGAGGGTCGGTGACCTGCTGCTGGTGGGTAGTGCCGACGCGACGAGTGGGGACGTCGAGACGACGGCGTACCAGCTGCCCTCGCAAGGAAGCTGAGGAGCTGGTTGGCGTAAACCAGTGGCACCAGACGTACGCCGCTGACTACCGTTTCCGCCACACGAGCACGCGACGAGGAGATGAGCATGCGCAGGTCGGTCGAGATCCGCTACGCCGCCGGGAAACCCGGTCAGGCGAGTGAAGCCAGCCTGCGGTCCGACCTCCGCTCGGACCGCATCGGCCAGGAGCCGCCGACGCGCTGAGTCACAGCGCATCCCGTTGAGGGGCCGCTCCTGCCGAGACACCCGGCCGGAGCGGCCCTTCCGCATGCCCGGCCACGACCTGAGGAAAGAAGATGACGAACGAGTTCCCCATCGCGCTGGCTGGTGCGACGGCCGAGACCCTGATGTGGGCCCGTCCGCACGAGGTGGAGCATGCCGCCCAGGACCAGTTGCGCAACATCTCCAAGCTGCCCTGGGTGCACGGCGTACGTGTCATGCCGGACGTCCATCTCGGCAAGGGCGCCACGGTCGGCTCCGTGGTCGCGATGAAGGACGCCGTCTCACCGAGTGCAGTCGGCGTCGACATCGGCTGCGGGATGATGGCGGTCAAGACGTCCGTCACGACGAGCGACCTGCCCGACGACCTCGGCACGCTGCGTTCGGCGATCGAGGAGGCGGTCCCGGTCGGATTCCAGGCCAACGACGGCCAGGCCGGCGTCGTCCGCAAGGACTTCCGGCTGAAGGTCGCCTTCGACAAGCTCTTCGGCGGCTTCGAGGAGTTGCGTGCGCCTAAGCTGGGCGACCGGCACAAGCGGGCGGTCGCACAGTGCGGCTCGCTCGGCGGCGGCAATCACTTCATCGAGCTGACCTCGGACGACGACGGCGTGATCTGGCTGATGCTGCACTCCGGTAGCCGCAACATCGGCAAGGAGATCGCAGAGCGGCACATTTATGCGGCCAAGGGGCTCGAGCACAACCTCGGCCTGCCCGACCGGGACCTGGCGGTCTTCCTGGCCGGCACCGCGGAGATGGACGCTTACCTGCACGACCTCTACTGGGCGCAGGACTACGCCAAGCTCAACCGGCGGATCATGATGGCCACTGCCAAGAGCGTCTTTGCTCGCTTTTTCCCCGAGGTCGTGTGGGGCCAGGAGGTCAACGCCCACCACAACTACGTCGCTCGGGAGATGTACGACGGCGTCGACCTGGTGGTTACCCGCAAGGGCGCGATCTCGGCCAAGTCCGACGAGTTCGGGCTGATCCCCGGGTCGATGGGCACCGGTTCGTACGTCGTGCGCGGGCTCGGCAACGAGGCGTCCTACTGCTCCGCCTCCCACGGGGCGGGCCGGAAGATGTCGCGTAGCAAGGCGAAGAAGATCTTCAGCGTCGCCGACCTGGCCGCCCAGACCGAGGGCGTCGAGTGTCGCAAGGATGCCGGCGTCGTGGACGAGATCCCCGGTGCGTACAAGTCGCTGGAGAGCGTCATCGAGGCCCAGACCGATCTGGTCTCGGTCGAGGCCCGCCTCCGCACGCTCCTGTGTGTGAAGGGCTGAGGTTGTGAAGCTGAGAGTGGCCTATAGGTCACTCTCAGCTTCACAACCCTCGGGCGGGCCATCGTGAGGGTTGTGGACGGCCGGGCCGCGGCAGGGCCTCACCGCACCATACGGAGCTCGGTCAGGTCGAAGCGGTCGTCGACCACCTCGACGCCGTCGGGGGCGAAGTCGTTGCGGGTGTAGAACCGCATCGCCCGGTCGTTTCCCTTCGCGACATAGAGCTGAGCTGGGGTGCCGGGCGAGATGGCGGCGTCGAGGAGCGCCTGACCGATGCCGGTGCCGTGCTGGTCGGCGAGCACGTAGAGCGCCCCGAGCTGCAGGTGACGGGAGTCGTCGATGTCATGCTGACGCCACGCCGGCAGCGCGGTCACGAAGCCGACGATCCGGTCGCCGACGACCGCGACCAAGGTCGGGTTCGGCGCGGCCAGGAGACTCTGCCAGCGGGTCACCCGAGCGTCGAGCGTGTCGGTCTCCCAGTGTGAGGCGGGAAGCAGGCCGGAGTAGGTCTCCACCCACGAGGTGTGATGGACATACGCCACCCTCTCGGCATCATCGGCCCGGATCGGTCGCACCTCGAAGTCCATGAGCGGCAACGTACGTGGCGTGCGCTCGTCGCCGCATCCGGGTTTTTGGAGTCGAGTCAGCGGCGCTGCCAGATCCCGAGGCGGTGGCTCCAGGGCAGCCGCGGGTTCAGCCGGCGCGGCTCGGAGAGGTGGACCAGGTCGAAGTCGGGGCCGAGGGCGCGGGTCATGTCCTCGGGGACGTACGTCCATGGCGGGCCCGGCTCCTCGCTCGGCCGGTCGATCGGGAAGACCCCCGAGGCGACCCGCCCGCCGGGGCGTACGGTCGCGCGGGCGAGGTCGCCGACGCGGCCGCGCCAGGCGGGCGGCAGCGCGCAGAAGAAGGTGTGGTCCCACATCAGGTCGACCGGTCCGCCGGTCGCGGCCAGGACGACGTCGACGTCGAATGCGTCGCCGACGACGTAGGTGAGGTCCGGGTAGTGCTCTGCTGCGTGGGCGGCCGCCGTGGGCGATACGTCGACAACCGTCGTACGCCATCCGGCAGCCGCCAACCCCGCCGCGTCGTGTCCCCGGCCGGCACCTGGCGCGAAGGCGGTGCTGGGCTCGCCGAACAGCGCGGCGTCCTCCTCGATGTACGCCAGGGGCGCGCCGAGGTCCCAGCCTGTCGTGCCGCGGACGTACGCTCTCTCCCAGTCGGTGGGGTCGTTGACGGTCATGGGCCACAGTCTCTCTGACCGGCGCCCGGACGGTTCCATGTGCCGGCGTCGGCCGGTACGCTTTCGAACATGAGATCGACTGGCGGCGCGTCCCGGCGTGACGTACCGCTGCCGTTCGACATCGCTCCGGATGCGTTGCCCGCGCCCGTCAAGCGATCATCGGCGCCTGCGCCGGAAGAGGGGACGCAGGTCTACCGTCTTGTCGGCGCCCATCTCACCTCTCGCGGCCTCCCGCCGGGCTCCGACCTGATGATCAACCCCCGCCGACCCAAGCGTGGCGAGGTGGCGGTCGTACGCTTCGGCGGCCGCACCAGAGTCGGTGTCTTCGACCTCGAACGCGGTCGCGCGGTCCTGCGTTCAGATCGCGGCACCCGCTGGCTGCCGCCCGACGCCGTCCACATCGGCGTCGCCGCCCTCGTCTCCCCGACCCTCGACGGGATGCCGACGGGCTGATCCCTCATATCTGTCGGTGCCGGGTGAGGATGTGGCGCCGGGTCTCGATGTTGCCGAGGGCGATCACCGTCTACGACAGTGATGTTGAGGGTGGAGATGCTCTCGCCGGCACCTCCCTCTGCGTCAAGGGTTGAGGTCGTTCAGCTTCAGCACTCGACCCTCGCCGACCGTGGTCACCACCGGGGCGTCCGCGCCGGTGATCAGAACGGCGGAGGCGTCGTCGACGAACCAGATCGGGTGCGTCGCCGATGCGGCCCGTTCCCGGGCCCACTCCTCGGTGCGCTCGGGCATCACGCTCGGAGCCAGGTGCGGCTTGAGGTAGACGTCGAGCAGGGGCAGAGGAGCGGTGGGTGCCGTGCCGGTGACAGCGGCCTCGCCGGCATCCCCGAAGACAGCGACCCCATCAGCCAGATGGCGGCTCCAGATCATCGAGCCGGCGCTCTGTCCGACGTACATCTTCTCGCGGCTGACCTGCTCGAACAGCGGCGCCAGGCCGTTGCGCTCGATCGCCGCGGCAGGACGTACTGGTTCCCACCCTGCACATAGACCACGTCCGCCGCCTCGAACCTTTCGCCGAGGTCCGGCGTGGGGGCTGCGACGTCGACGAGGTCGATCGACGTCCAGCCGAGGCCGGCCAGGTGGGCGAGGCTGTCGATCAGCCACCGCTTGTCGCCGTCGGAGCCCAGCGTCGCGGTCAGCACCACCAGCAACCGGCACTCCGCGAGCGGCCGGTCGACCAGATCGGTCAGCGTGTGCAGCAGTGTGTCGTTGCAGATCCCGTTGGCGGTCAGCAGCATCCGTCGGCCACGTGGTTCGAGCATGGCGCAGGGTATCGGCGGCCACTCCACCTTGCGCCGCGACGTCGCTTCGGCTGGCAGGAGCAGCCATCAGTCGTCCGGGGTGGTGGTCCACCAGACGGCAGCGCCATGCGCGCGGATCTCGAGTGTGTCGATGGTGTGACCGCGATGCCCGACAACCTGAACTCGTTCCAGCACATGGGCCGGCACCTTGGGCCAGGTCTCAGGAATGTCAGCGAGTGTTGGGCGGGCCAGCGGAGTAACAGCAGCGTCGGCGATTGCCTTCGCGAGGGCATGGGGTCGTCGGACATTCACAGTGCCGACCAGTCCCGGGTAGTCGAGGTGATCGACGATGAGATCGAGGATTGGGCCACTGGCGTCGGAGGCACTCCAGATGTAGGCCGGAACGCGACGGGTGTCCCTGGTGGCGACCCCCTCGCGAAGGATTCGAACGGCATCCGACGGGGACAGCGCTGTCTGCCATGGGGTGAAGCCGCCGTACGGGTCGAAGATCTCATTGGCGGCTGGTGCATAGACCATCAAGCTGTCAGAGCCAATGCCTCGACGTGCCCCGCCAACGCTGCCGTTGCCTCGGCCTGGACGATTCGTCCCGAGCCGCAGCACCCACATGCTGAACGTCGGATACAGGCGGCCAAGCTCAGAGTCGGTGCGGAGCAGAGGTATGAGGGCGCTGGCCCACGTGTTGCCATCCGTGCTCGCGGTATCTGCCTCTGCCCGGTCCCAGAAGTAGGTGTGCCACTCGTCTTCCGAAGCGTTGACGTGCGGTTCCTGTGGCTGCGGGGGAGACGTCATGGAGATGAAACTAGCCAAACTGGTGCCTGCGGGCCGGGTCTTGAGGCAAGTAAGGGTTGCCTTCGTTGAATCGCCTGGGGGAATAACGTCACAATGGTGTTGTGAAATTCGACGAGAGCACTCTGCAGCCCGCAGAGACCAGCGAGGAGAGCACCCGCCAGCGGGTCGCTCGCTCGCTGCTCGTCGATGGTCCGCAGACGGCTGCGACGCTGGCCAAGCGGCTCGATCTCACGCCGGCCGCGGTCAGGCGCCACCTGGAGGCCCTGGCCGAGGAGGAGGCGGTGGAGCAGCGCGAGCCGCGCATCGCCTCCACGCGTGGGCGAGGCCGCCCGGCCAAGCTCTTCGCGCTCACCGACCAGGGTAGGGACGGCTTCGAGAAGAAGTACGACGACCTGGCGGTCGAGGCGCTGCGGTTCCTCTCCGAGGTGGCCGGCGAAGAGGCCGTGCGGGAATTCGCGGAGCGCCGCGCGGCGTTCATCAAGCAGGGACTGGACCGGATCGCCGCCAGCGAGACGGACCTCAGCCCCGCGCAGGTGCTTGCGAACGTGTTCACGGCCAACGGCTACGCGGCCTCCGTCAGGGAGTTGCCGCTGATCAACGGCCACGACGCAGGTGAGCAGCTGTGCCAGCAGCACTGCCCGGTCGCCCACGTCGCCCAGGAGTTCCCCGAGCTCTGCGAGGCGGAGACAGAGGCGATCGCGAAGCTGCTCGGCACCCACGTACAACGCTTGGCCACCATCGCCCACGGCGACGGAGTCTGCACGACGCACATCCCTCCTGGATCCTCCGGTCCCGGCGAAGTTTCGAAGAAGAAGGAGCAGGTCACGACATGACCTCCATCGAGGAGCTCAACCCCGAGCTGAAGGGCATCGGCAAGTACGAGTTCGGCTGGTCCGACTCGGACGTCGCCGGTGCCGCGGCACAGCGCGGTCTCAACGACGCCATCGTCCGCGACATCTCCGGCAAGAAGTCTGAGCCGCAGTGGATGCTCGACCTGCGCCTGAAGGGCCTCAAGCTCTTCGGCCGCAAGCCGATGCCCACCTGGGGCTCCGACCTCTCGGACATCGACTTCGACAACATCAAGTACTTCGTGCGCTCCTCCGAGAAGCAGGCCACCTCGTGGGAGGACCTGCCCGAGGACATCAAGAACACCTACGACCGGCTCGGCATCCCGGAGGCGGAGAAGCAGCGCCTGGTCGCCGGTGTCGCCGCGCAGTACGAGTCGGAGGTCGTCTACCACTCGATCCGCGAGGACCTCGAGGCCCAGGGCGTGCTCTTCCTCGACACCGACACCGCGCTCAAGGAGCACCCGGAGATCTTCCAGGAGTACTTCGGCACGGTGATCCCGGTCGGCGACAACAAGTTCGCCGCGCTGAACACCGCCGTGTGGTCGGGTGGCTCCTTCATCTACGTGCCCAAGGGTGTCCACGTCGACATCCCGCTGCAGGCCTACTTCCGGATCAACACCGAGAACATGGGCCAGTTCGAGCGCACCCTGATCATCGCCGACGAGGACTCCTACGTTCACTACGTCGAGGGCTGCACTGCGCCGATCTACCAGTCCGACTCGCTGCACTCCGCGGTCGTCGAGATCATCGTGAAGAAGAACGCCCGCGTTCGCTACACGACCATCCAGAACTGGTCGAACAACGTCTACAACCTGGTCACCAAGCGCGCCGTCTGCGAGGAGGGCGCGACCATGGAGTGGGTCGACGGCAACATCGGCTCCAAGGTCACCATGAAGTACCCGGCGGTCTACCTGATGGGTGAGCACGCCAAGGGCGAGACGCTCTCCATCGCCTTCGCCGGCGAGGGCCAGCACCAGGACGCGGGCGCCAAGATGGTGCACGCCGCCCCGAACACGTCCTCGTCCATCCTGTCGAAGTCGGTGGCCCGTGGCGGCGGTCGTACGTCCTACCGTGGCCTGGTCCAGATCAACGAGGGCGCCCACGGCTCCAAGTCGAACGTGCTCTGCGACGCCCTGCTGGTCGACCAGATCTCGCGATCGGACACCTACCCCTACGTCGACATCCGCGAGGACGACGTCTCGATGGGTCACGAGGCGTCCGTCTCGAAGGTCTCCGCCGACCAGCTGTTCTACCTGATGTCCCGCGGCATGGCCGAGGACGAGGCGATGGCGATGATCGTGCGCGGCTTCGTCGAGCCGATCGCCAAGGAGCTCCCGATGGAGTACGCCCTCGAGCTCAACCGCCTGATCGAACTGCAGATGGAAGGAGCGGTCGGCTGATGACCGCAGCTGTACAGGAGGCCCTGGAGCTCGACAAGGTCGAGTCCCACCTCCACCCCGAAGGCTCGTTCGACGTCGAGGCGCACGAGGTGCCGAAGGGTCGCGAGGAGATCTGGCGGTTCACCCCGCTCAAGCGCCTCAAGGGCATCCACAACGACGCCCCGTTCGCCGACGGTGCGACCAAGGTGGAGGTCGAGGCGGCCGCGGGCGTGACCGTCGAGACCGTGGCGGCCGACGATGACGTACGCGGCAGCTCGGGTCTGGTTCCGACCGACCGCGTCTCGGCGCGGGCCTGGGCGGCCAGCACCGGCGCGACCGTCGTGCGGATCCCGACCGACACCGTCGTCGAGGGCGCGACCGTGATCCGCCACTACGGCACCGGCTCGGAGACCGCCGGCGCCGGTCACGCGGTGATCGTGGCGGAGAAGTTCGCCAAGGCGACCGTCGTGCTGGTCTTCGAGGGCTCTGCCGTCGTGGCCGACAACATCGAGATCGTCGTCGAGGACGGCGCCGACCTCACCGTCGTCTCCGTCCAGGACTGGGCTGACGACGCCGTCCACCTCTCCACCCAGCACGCCAAGGTCGGCCGCGACGCCAACCTCAAGCACGTCTCGGTGAGCTTCGGCGGCGACGTGGTGCGCCACGACTTCTCGGCGGAGTACTCCGGCCCCGGCGGCTCCGTGGAGTCGCTCGGCCTCTACTTCGCCGACGCCGGTCAGCACATCGAGCACCGTCTCTTCGTCGACCACACCGCCCCGAAGACCAAGTCCAACGTGGTCTACAAGGGCGCGCTGCAGGGCGAGAAGGCCCACGCGGTCTGGATCGGCAACGTGCTGATCCGCAAGGAGGCCGAGGGCATCGAGACGTATGAGGAGAACCGCAACCTCATCCTCACCGACGGTGCCTGGGCCGACTCCGTGCCCAACCTGGAGATCGAGACCGGCGAGATCGAGGGCGCGGGTCACGCGTCGGCGATCGGCCGCTTCGACGACGAGCAGCTCTTCTACCTGCAGAGCCGCGGCATCTCCGAGACCGAGGCCAAGCGCCTGGTCGTGCACGGCTTCTTCAACGACCTGATCCGTCAGATCGGTGTCCCCGAGCTCGAGGAGAAGCTGACCTCTACTGTCGAGGCCGAGCTCGCCAAGAACATCAACACTCTGATCACGAAGGACAACGCATGAGCACGCTTGAGATCAAGGACCTCACGGTCTCGGTCGACACCGAGGACGGTGCCAAGGAGATCCTCAAGGGCGTGACCCTTACGATCAACTCCGGCGAGACCCACGCGATCATGGGCCCCAACGGCTCGGGCAAGTCGACGCTTGCCTACTCGATCGCCGGCCACCCGAAGTACACCATCACCGGCGGCACCGTCACCCTCGACGGTGAGGACGTCCTGGAGATGTCGGTCGACGAGCGCGCCAAGGCCGGTCTCTTCCTGGCGATGCAGTACCCCGTCGAGGTCCCCGGCGTGAGCGTGGCCAACTTCCTGCGCACCGCGAAGACGGCGCTGGACGGCGAGGCCCCCAAGCTGCGTACGTGGGTCAAGGACGTCAACGGTGCGATGAACAAGATGCACCTGGACCCGACCTTCTCGCAGCGCTCGGTCAACGAGGGCTTCTCCGGTGGCGAGAAGAAGCGCCACGAGATCGCCCAGCTCGACATCCTCGACCCGGCCTTCGCGCTGCTCGACGAGATCGACTCCGGCCTCGACATCGACGCGCTCAAGGTCGTCTCCGAGGGGATCAACGACTTCCGCGCCCGCGATGGCAAGTCGGTCCTGCTGATCACCCACTACACCCGCATCCTGCGCTACATCAAGCCTGACCACGTGCACGTCTTCGTGGCCGGCCGGATCGCGGAGTCGGGTGGCCCGGACCTGGCCGAGGAGCTGGAGGCCAACGGCTACGAGAAGTACGCCCCGGTGGCGCGATAAGCGGCACTGGGCGGCGTTGTCGTCGCTCGACGGCCCGCTTCGCTCAAAGGCCGCCTTCGCTCCTCCGCCTTGCCCAGCACCACTTCTCGCGCCCCCGTTGAAAGGAAACTAATCATGGAAGGACTCCTTCCCGACCTGGATCTGGTCCGTAAGGACTTCCCGATCCTGGAGCGCACCTTCGACGGCGGCGAGACCCCGCTGGTCTACCTCGACAGCGCCAACACCTCGCAGAAGCCGCAGATCGTGATCGACACCATGGTCGACCACCTGGAGCGGCACAACGCCAACATTGCCCGGGCGATGCACCACCTGGGTGCCGAGGCGACCGAGGCGTTCGAGGGGGCGCGCGACACCGTCGCGCGCTTCCTCGGCGCGCCCGAGCGCGACGAGGTGATCTTCACCAAGAACGCCTCCGAGGCGCTCAACCTGGTTGCCAACACCGTGCCGCTGGCCGCGGGCGACGTGGTCGTCACCACCGAGATGGAGCACCACTCCAACATCGTTCCGTGGCAGCTCGCCACGCAGCGCGCGGGTGCGACGTTGAAGTGGTTCGGGCTCACCGACTCCGGTGAGCTCGACCTGTCGAACATCGACGAGCTGATCACGCCGGCGACCAAGATCGTCGCGCTGACCTGGGTCTCCAACATGCTCGGCACGGTCAACCCCGTCGCCGAGATCGCCCGCAAGGCTCACGAGGTCGGTGCGCTGGTCGTCGTCGACGCCGCACAGGCTGCCCCGGTGCTGCCGATCGACCTGGCCGGCATGGCCGAGGAGGAGCGTCCCGACTTCCTCGCCTTCACCGGTCACAAGGTCGTCGGTCCGACCGGCATCGGCGTCCTGTGGGGCCGGCGGGCCGCGCTCGAGGCGCTGCCGCCGTTCCTCGGTGGTGGCGAGATGATCGCCACGGTGTCGATGGAGAAGTCGACCTACGCGCCGATCCCGCACAAGTTCGAGGCCGGCACCCCGCCGATCGCCGAGGCCGTGGGTCTCGGTGCGGCGCTGGAATACCTCATGCACCTCGGCATGGAGAACGTCCACGCCCACGAGCAGGCGATCACGGCCTACGCGCTGGAGCGCCTCGCGACCGTCCCGGGCGTGAGCGTGCTCGGCCCGGCCGACGCGGCCAAGCGCGGCGGCGCGATCGCCTTCGAGCTCGACGGCGTGCACCCGCACGACGTGGCCCAGGTCCTCGACTCCAAGGGCGTCGCCATCCGTGCCGGGCACCACTGCGCCAAGCCCGCCCACCAGCGGTTCGGCGTACAGGCCTCCAACCGGATGTCGTCCTACCTCTACACCACGCCCGCCGAGATCGACGCGCTGGTCGAGGGGTTGGAATACGTACGTAGCTTCTTCAAGTTGGATGAGTGATGACTGCCGCGAACCTCGAGAGCATGTACCAGGAGATCATCCTGGACCACTACAAGAACCCGCACGGGAAGGGTCTTCGTGACCCCTTCGAGGCGGAGGTTCACCACGTCAACCCGACCTGCGGTGACGAGATCACGCTGCGGCTCCACGTCGACGGCGGCAAGATCGAGGACATCTCCTACGACGCCCTCGGCTGCTCCATCTCGCAGGCCTCGGCCTCCGTGCTCAACGACCTGGTCGTGGGCAAGACGGTGGACGAGGCGATGGTGATCCACGAGGAGTTCCTGCGGCTGATGCAGGGCAAGGGCCAGGTGGAGCCCGACGAGGACATTCTGGAGGACGGCATCGCCTTCGCGGGCGTCGCCAAGTTCCCCGCCCGGATCAAGTGCGCGCTGCTGTCGTGGATGGCCTGGAAAGACGCCGCCGCGAAGACTGTCGCCGAGGAGAACTGATGACTGAGACCGACCACGCTGAGCACAATCACGCGGGACACGACCACGCGGATCACGACCACGCGGATCACGACCACGCGGATCACGACCACGCGGATCACGACCACTCCGGTCATGACCACTCGGGCCATGGCCATGGCCACGGTCACGAGGCGCCTGAGTGGCAGGGGATGCGTACGTCCACGGTCGAGGGCGCGAGCCTGAAGATCGAGGACGTCGAGGAGGCGATGAAGGACGTCGTCGACCCCGAGCTCGGCATCAACGTCGTCGACCTGGGCCTGATCTACGGTCTGCACATCGAGGACCACTCCAACGTGGTCATCGACATGACGCTGACCTCGGCGGCCTGCCCGCTGACCGACGTCATCCAGGATCAGACCTCGCAGGCATTGGAGGGCATGGTCAACGACGTGCACATCAACTGGGTCTGGATGCCGCCGTGGGGCCCGGACAAGATCACCCCCGACGGCCGCGAGATGCTGCGCGCTCTCGGGTTCAACGTCTGAGGGTTCGCTCGACATGGGAGTCCTGAGGCGGTGTCCTGAGCCTGTCGAAGGGTCACTGGTTGACCTCAGGACTCCCACGTCATTTCACGCGACGCGGCGGGCGCGCGCGATCGCTTCCTGGCTGCGCTTGTAGGGCTTCCGCCCCGGAGTTCTGGGGGTGTCCCGCGGCTTGCCGCTCTCCAGGAGCACACCGCCCCAGACTCCCCACTCCCGCCGGGCGGTCCCGAGCTCGAGGCAGATCTTCCGCATCGGGCAGGTGGCGCAGACCTCCTGCGCCTCGGCGAGCTGGGTGAGGTCCTCGGGATGGAAGAGCTCCGGGTCCTCGCCCACGCAGGCCCACTCGTTGGTCCGGGGAGTCGGATTCTTGAGCGTCAGCTCATAGGTCTTCGAGCTGTTGCCCTCTCCGAAGAGTGTGATGATCTCCATCTCGTTCACCTCCTGGTGATGCTGCTGGACATGAGAAAGGGCCGCTTCCGATTCGATCGGAGCGGCCCTGGTGGATGCGGTGAGCACCTACGTTCGTTGCGGCTCCGAGCGCGCAAACTCCACGTCCTGGACCGGTCGGCCCAGGTGCTTGCAGATCGTCGTCTCGCGCATGACATCAATGGTATTCACCCCGCCCCAGCCGGGACCACTGGTTTGTCGCGGGAAACGTGCCGGTGACGACGACTTAACCGGCGGCGTACGCGGCCTCGTTAGCGTCCGGGAGCCAACGCCCCCTGACGCTTAGGAGACCCGATGAAGGTCTTGAAGTCCCCAGCCGTCCTGATCCTGGTCGGCGCGGTCGCCGGCATCGTCTTCGGCCTGGTGGTGGGGGAGTGGGCGGCGAACCTCAAGTTCGTCGGTGACATCTTCATCCGGCTGATCCAGATGTCGATCGTCCCGCTGGTCGCCTCGTCGGTGATCGTCGCGACGGGCACGATGACCGGGGCGGGCGCCGGCAGGCTGGCCGGGGCGACCTTCGGCTGGATGCTGGGGTTCGCGGTGGTCGCAGCCTTCGTCGGCTGGGGGCTCGCCGAGCTGTTCCAGCCGGGTTCGGGGATGCGCTACGACGGCGAGCTGGACGCGACTCTGACCGACTCGGCCGCGGCGACCGCGGTCGGCTGGCAGCAGACCGTGACCGGCTTCGTCTCCACCAACGTGGTCGAGGCGATGGCCACCGGCGCGATGGTGCCGATCATCGTCTTCGCCCTGATCTTCGGGCTCGCGCTCAACCGCTACACCGCGATGAACGGCCCCACCGTCGTGCTCACCTTCTTCGAGCAGATCCAGGCGATCGTCCTGCTGATGATCAGGTACGTCATGTTCCTGGCGCCCATCGGCGTCTTCTGCCTCCTCGCCGATCTCGCCGGCCGCGTCGGCTTCGGGGTGGTCACCACCGCGCTCGCCTACCTGGGCACGACCCTGGCCGGCGTGGTGATCATCTCCGCCCTCTACGTCGTCGTGGTCGTCGCCGTCACCCGGCTCAACCCGTTGCGCCTGCCCGCGAAGCTCGCCGAGCAGACCGTCGTGGCCGTCACCACGACATCGTCGGCGGTCACCTTCCCGACGGTACTGAAGAACGCCGTCGAGAAGTTCGGGATCTCGAAGCGGGTCGCGGACTTCACGCTCTGCCTGGGGATGACGATGGGCTCGTGCGGCGCGGTGCTCAACTACACGATCGTGGTGCTCTTCCTCGCCCAGGCCTCCGGCGTCTCGCTCTCCCCGGGCGACATCGCGCTCGGGATGGCGCTCGCGGTACTGCTCAACATCGGCACGATCACGGTGCCCGGCGGGTTCCCGGTCGTCGCGATCTTCCTGGCCACGTCCCTGGACCTGCCCATCGAGGCTGCCGGCCTGCTCATCGCGGTGGACTGGTTCACCGGGATCCTGCGTACGTTCCTCAACGTGAACGGAGACACCATGGTCGCCCTGCTGGTCGCGCACGGCGCGGATGAGATCGACCGGGACGTGTACGCCGGGACGAAGCCGGTGGTGGAGCCTGTCGCGGAGGCTGCGGCCTGACACGATGGGCTGACACGATGGAGGCATGGACGTAGCCGCCCGCACCGCAGCCAACCGCCGCCTGCTCGCCGACTTCTTCGACGGTCTCGACGAGTCCCAGCTGGAGACGCAGAGCCTCTGCTCGGCCTGGACTGTGAGGGAGGTGCTGGGGCACAGCGCGATGCCGTTCTCGGTCGGGATCGGGCGGCTGCTGTGGCGTACGTTGCTGGCCAGAGGCTCCATCGACCGGGCCTCGGCCGCGATCGCCGAGGAACAGGCGCGACGGCCGGTCGCCGAGCTGACCGGGTTGCTGAGGACGTACGCCACCAAGCGGGTGCCGGCACCGGGCGTCGGTCCGATGGGGCAGTTCACCGACCACTGCGTCCATCTGCGGGACTGCGCCCGGCCGCTCGGTCTCGACACCGACGTCCCGCTCGAGGACTGGCGCGCGGTGCTCGACTGGCTGCCGACCAAGCAGGCCTCGCTCGGGGTGGTCCCGGCCGGACGGCTCGACGGGCTCGCGCTGCGCGCGACCGACCAGGACTGGTCCTGGGCCGCGGCCGACGGTTCGAGCGAGGAGGTCGCCGGCCCCAGCGAGGCCCTGGCGATGGCGCTCTCCGGCCGGGCGGTCGCATTGGCGGATCTCGACGGACCAGGGGTGGCGACGTTGGGGGAGCGGATCGGCCCAGCCCGGTAGACCCAGTCCGGTAGACCCAGCCGGGTAGGCTCCGCTGACGTGGAGGCTCCCGGTCGGATCTGGTTCGGGTACATCGCCGCGGTGGGCATCGCGGTGATCGGGCTGTTCACCCTGGATCCGCTGGCGTTCGGACTGGCCGTCGCCGTGCTGGTCGCGACGGTGCTGGGGGAGTGGTACCGCGGTCGCCAGGCGGCCTTCGCGGCTGCCCTCGGCGCCGTCGACCTTGCGGACCTGGTCTCCCGGTGGGCCCGCGGCTGGGCGTACGCGCGGGGCTTCCCACGTCCCACGGCGATGCCAGGAGGCGTACGCGTGGAGGTGGGGCAGCCTGGGCGCCGGGTCGAGTGGGTGGCGACCGACGAGGCGGACACGCTCGCCGGGCTCGTCGACACTGCCCGGGCCACGCCGGAGGCGTGGTTGTCGGTGGTGACCGAGTCACCGGCGGGCGTACGTCCCTGGTTCGTGGAGGCCGGGCTGGTGGCCAACGCTGGCGAGGAGGCGCTGATGTCGATCGACCTCGCCGACCACGCGTCCCGGGCTGTCCCGCAGGGCTACCGCGCCGAGGTGGAGCGTGACGGCGGCGTCTTCACCGTGACAATCAGCGCGGGCGAGGCTGTCGCGGCGGGCGGGAGTATCGCCGTCATCGGCGCCGACGCCGTCGCCGACCGGATCCAGACCGAGCCCGACCACCGGCGCCGCGGTCTCGGCGGCGCGGTGATGAGCCTGCTCGTCTCGGCCGCCCGGGAGGCCGGTGCGGTCCATGGCCTTCTGGTCGCCAGCGAGATGGGCGAGCCCCTCTACGCCGGCCTCGGCTGGCGCGCCGAGGCACGCCTGGTGACCGCGCGATCAGCCACGCCGCGTACCTCCGTCGAGTCCCGGCACGGCTAGCGCCAACTGTGGTTGAGTGTCGCCTATGAGCGACGACGCCGTCATGGCCCCCGACAACCCTGAGCAAGAGGCAGAGGTTGCTGCATTCTGGGAGGACGTGAAGCATCACGCCCACCTCAGCGCCGCGCCGGGCTACTTCGGTGCGTCTCCGCTGGAAGCGTTGCAGCCACCGGCCTGGGCCTTCGGCGGCACGCCGGAGGAGGCGGACGGGCTGCTCGAGCTCGTTCTCGAAGGGGTGAAGACGGCGACTGCCACTGCTCAGTGGGACTTCGAGAGCGGAGACGAGCCGTTCCCGACCGTGGGTGGCATGAGCATCATCCTCGACGGGTCCGGTCACCCGCGGGCCCTGATCGCCACCACCCAGGTCGATGTCGCCCCGTTTCGTGAGGTCCCGGAGGAGTTCGCGCGGTTGGAGGGCGAGGGCGACCTGTCGCTCGAGTACTGGCGCGAGGTTCACGAGCGTTTCTTCACCGAGTTCGCCGGTCCCGACCACGAGTTCAGCGAGGACATGCCGGTCGTGATGGAGCAGTTCGAGCTCGTCTGGCCGAAGCCCGAGTGATCGAGCGAAGTCATCCGAGAAGTCGGATGATGGGTGCATGACACCGGCCGAGCTGACCGAGCGGGTCCGGGGGATCTGCCTCGGGTTCCCGGAGAGCACCGAGCGCGTCAGCCATGGCGCGCCCGGGTTCTTCGTGAAGAAGCAGTTCGTGATGCTGTGGCCGCAGGGACATCACGGGCGCGACGAGCCGCATCTGTGGGCGGCCGCTGCGGCGGGGGTGCAGGCCGAGGTCGTCGGTGACGATCCCGAGCGGTTCTTCGTACCTCCCTACGTCGGTGGCCGCGGTTGGCTCGGCCTGCGGCTCGACGGCGACGTCGACTGGGACGAGGTCGCCGAGATCTGCGAGGACGCCTATCGCCACATCGCGCCGCCTCGACTGCTGCGTGGCCTGGACCGGTAGCGTACGGACATGCCCAACGTCGCCGTCCCGGTCGCTCGGATCCAGCGCTGGCTCGACAACTTCGCAGGGCGCCACGGCGACACCCGGCTCGCGGTCGACTCCGGTGCGCTGACCGGTGCCGCGGCCGACGGGTCCTCGTTCATCGCGGCACTGCCGTTCGAGAAGACGTACGCCGGGCCGGCCGAGGTCGAGGCGTTCATCGCCGCCTCGGCGGCCCCGCAGGACTGGGGCCTGCTGCTGGTGCGCAAGGGCGGCTTCGCGATCGCCCGGATGAGCGGCGGCGAGATCGCTGACCACAAGATCGGGCGGCGGCACGTCCAGGGGAAGACCAAGGCGGGCGGCTGGAGCCAGCAGCGCTTCGCCCGGCGCCGGGCCAACCAGGCCAGCGCTGCGTACGAGGCGGCGGCCGAGCACGCGGCCCGGATCCTGAACGGGCTCCGGGGCCCGCTGGTCACCGGCGGCGACCACGGCGGCGTCGACGACGTGCTCGAGGACCGGCGACTGGCGTCGCTCGAGGTGACCGGACCGTGGCTGGCCGTGCAGGACCCCAACCGGGCGGTGCTGGATCAGGCCATCGAGGAGGCCCAGAAGGTGCGGATCGAGGTCCTCAACGCCGACAGCTGACGCGTCAGGGGAGCTGCCAGACTCCGGGCGAACCCTTGACCATCAGGCCGTCGGTCAGCAGCGTCTGACGGGCGCGTCGCGCCGCGTAACGCCAGCGGAGCTCGCCTTCAGGGGTGGTCTCGAAGTCGCCCGGGAGGAGGCTGTCGCCCAGCTGGCTCTCGAGCTCGTCGAGGACGGCGTCGGCGGACATCGGGCCGCCCGCGTTCTCGAGGATCTCGAGGATGAGCGGCGCGAAGGCGGCCGGCGGGGTCCACTTGCGGGGAGCGGACTTGGTGACGACCTTCGGCGCGGCGGCCGTCGAGCTCGTCGTGGTCTTGCGCACCCGGGTTGTCGGCTTCTTGACTGGAGCCGGAGCGGGCGGGGCCGGGGGCCGCCCATGGATGCACTGTGACTTCGGCAGGTCACACAGCTCGCAGTAGTCAGTCTCGGACATCGGCTCAACCATATCGGCCTCGGGATCAAACTCAGCATCCCGTCGGCGCCTCCCGGCGGTGAGTGCCGCTGCGACCTGCGAGGATGCGCTACTTTGGCAAGCATGTGGCAGCCCGACCCAGGGTGGCTCGTCCTTCCCGGCGGCACCGGACCCTCCACGCTGGGGGTCTGGCGCACCGCTGTGGGCGAGGAGCAGGAGCCGGTCGTGGTCAAGCGGCTCGGGCAGCCGGGGGCGTACGATCCGGCCGACCTGAGCCGCCGGCGACACTTCGCCTACTGGCGGCGGGCGGCGGACGTCGCCACCGCGGGGCTCGTCGACGACACGCCCGGCATGATCGGCGCGCGTACGAGCGTCGCCGAGGACGACGAGGGCATCACCCTGACCACCGACTGGGTCGAGGACGCCGCCAACTCCGGACTCTTCGCCGCGCTCTCGATGGGCCGCTTCGCCGGCGCGGATCTGGGCGAGGCGCGCTGGCTGGCGCGCGACCAGTTCCGCGACCGGATCGCGCGGGTGGAGTACAACGGCGGCTGGCCGACGATGATGCGTACGACCGCCGCGGACATCGCACACACGCTCTGGGAACGACGCGGGCGCTTCACCAACCTCCTCGACGACCTGCCCCAGGTCGCCCAGCATGGTGACCCCGCGCCGCAGAACCTCCTCGGCCGCACCGACGACGGCGAGCGGCTGATCGCGATCGACTGGTCGAGCCTGGGCCACGGCCCCGTCGGTGGTGACCTCGGGCTCTATCTGCTGCACGCCCGGGAGTCGTTCGAGCCGCTGCTGGAGGCGTACGTCCTGGGGCTGCCCTCCGGCGTCGCGACCCGTGAGGAGGTGACGCTCGGCGCGCAGATCAGCGCCGTCTACACCGCGCTGAGCCGCGCCGAGTGGGCGCTGAGCCGGATCAAGCCGGGGGAGGGGCCGCTGCTCGCGAAGTTCCGCCATCCCGCCGTCGCGCCTCATCTGCGGACGCTGCAGAAACAGGCGCCGCTGGTGGAGGCGCTGCTCGAGATGTGAGCTGCGCGGGTCACATGCGTCGCATCCGCAACACCACTCAGGCAATGCCCGGGCCTACGGATTGTCCAGATCCCGCGCCCTGAACGTGTCACAGCCGGCGATCGAGTCGGGGGTGGTCAGGCCCTTCCTGAACCAGGCGATCCGCTGCTCGGAGGAGCCGTGGGTGAACGACGAGGTGTCGACGCGGCCGGTGGTCCGGGACTGGATGTGGTCGTCGCCGACGGTCTTGGCGGCGGTGATGCCCTCGGTGATGTCCTGGTCGGTGATGTCCTGGACGAAGCCGTCGCCCTCGGCGGCGGCGGTCCACATGCCGGCGTAGCAGTCGGCCTGCAGCTCCAGGCGTACGGCGTCGGACTCGGGGCCCTGCTGCGTGCGCACCTGACCCATGGTGCCGAGCAGGTTCTGGATGTGGTGGCCGTACTCGTGGGCGAGCACGTAGGCGCGTACGAAGGTGGTGTCCTGGCCGCCGAGCTGCTCGAAGATCGAGTCGAAGAAGGTCGGGTCGAGGTAGATCGTCTGGTCGGCCGGGCAGTAGAACGGGCCGACGGAGCTCGACGCGGAGCCGCAGCCGCCGGTCTGGACCTGGTCGGAGAAGATCACGACGGCCTGCTCGGGCTGGAAACGGCCGGAGAGGTCGCGCTGGGAGTCCCAGTAGCCGGTCATCGAGTTCTCGAGGGCGACGAAGGCGCAGTTCTCGTCGTTGTTGGCGTCCTCGCCGGTCTGGCACGACCCGAAGTCGCCGGTCTCGCCGCCGTCGGCTGCCTGTGTGCCGCCGAAGGTGCCGGTGCCGACGGATGTGGAGCCTCCGCTGTCGCCGAGGACCTGCGGGCCGACGCCGGTGCACTGGGTGATGAGGAAGAAGATCAGCAGCACGATGACGGTGCCGATGCCACCGCTCGCCTTGCCGCCGGGGATCGGGATCCGGCCGCCACCACCACCGAACCCGCCACCGCCACCGCCGCCGGAGGTCCGGCTGGTGTCGAGTCTGGCCTTCGGGTTGAACCGCATCTTGTCCCCCTGGAGGTGGTGATGTGTGGGACCGAGTGCCCCGCCCATACACTAGTGACGGAGATGATCACTGCCCATGACCTAGAAGTCCGCGTCGGCGCCAGACTTTTGATGGAGAACGTCACATTCCGAGTCGGACCCGGCGACAAGGTCGGGCTCGTAGGCCGCAACGGCGCTGGAAAGACGACCCTGACGAAGGTGCTAGCCGGCGACCACCTGCCTGCCTCCGGAACGGTGTCCAACACCGGTGAGATCGGCTATCTGCCCCAAGACCCGCGGGTCGGTGATCCCGAGGTGATCGCCAAGGACCGCATCCTCTCCGCAAGAGGTCTCGACGATGCCGTACGCCGCATGCGGATCGCCGAGGAGGAGATGGGATCCGAGGATCCCAACGTCCGCGAGAAGGCGATGAAGCGCTACCAGCGCGCCCATGACGAGCTCGACGCGGGCGGTGGCTACGCGGCCGAGACCGAGGCCCTGCAGATCGCCCAGTCGCTCGGCATCCCCGACCGGATCATGACCCAGCCGCTGAAGACGCTCTCCGGTGGTCAACGACGCCGGGTCGAGCTGGCGCGCATCCTCTTCTCCTCGGCCGAGGTGCTGATCCTCGACGAGCCGACCAACCACCTCGACGCCGACTCGATCATCTGGCTGCGCGACTGGATGAAGTCCTACAAGGGCGGCTTCATCGTGATCTCCCACGACAACGACCTGCTCGCCCAGACGGTCAACAAGGTCTTCCACCTCGACGGCAACCGCGAGGTGATCGACATCTACAACATGCCGTGGAAGCAGTATCTGACCCAGCGTGAGACCGACGAGGCCCGGCGCAAGCGCGAGCTGATGAACGCGCAGAACAAGGCCAAGACGCTCACCGACCAGGCCAACAAGATGCGCGCCAAGGCCACCAAGGCGACCGCCGCGCAGAGCATGCTCAAGCGCGCCGAGAAGATCATGGCGGGCGTCGAGGGGGAGCGGCAGCAGGAGAAGGTCGCCTCGATCAAGTTCCCCTCACCCGCGCCGTCCGGCAAGACCCCGCTCACCGCCAACGACCTCTCGAAGTCCTACGGCGCGCTCGAGGTCTTCACCGCCGTCGACCTGGCCATCGACCGCGGCACCCGCGTGGTCATCCTCGGGCTCAACGGCGCCGGCAAGACGACGATGCTGCGCATCCTGGCCGGCGTCGACCAGCCCGACACCGGCCAGGTCGTGCCGGGTCACGGGCTCAAGGTCGGCTACTACGCCCAGGAGCACGAGACCCTCGACACCAAGCGGTCGGTGCTGCAGAACATGCAGTCATCGGCACCGCAGCTCACCGATACCGAGGCGCGCACCGTGCTGGGCGCCTTCCTCTTCAGCGGCGACGACGTGCACAAGCCGGCCGGGGTGCTCTCCGGCGGTGAGAAGACCCGGTTGGCCCTGGCCTCGCTGGTCGTCTCCGCGGCCAACGTCCTCCTGCTCGACGAGCCCACGAACAACCTCGACCCGGCTTCTCGCGAGGAGGTGCTCAACGCGATCCGCCGCTACGAGGGCGCGATCGTGCTGGTCACCCACGACGAGGGCGCCGTGCACGCGCTGGAGCCCGACAAGGTGCTCATCCTCCCCGACGGTGTCGAGGACCTGTGGAACGAGGAGTACGCCGACCTGGTCTCGCTCGCCTGAGGCCGAGTCGGCTCAAACTGACGAGATCCGGCATCAGGTGAGGGTGCGGACGAACGTCACCGGCATCGAAGTCGGGTAGCGGTAGGAGAGCGAGTCTGTGTTGCGCTCGACCTGGTCGGCCGGCACCGCGAGGGAGACCTCGGGGAGGCGCTCCAGGACGGTGCGTACGGCCGCCTGGACGATGATCGTGCCCGGCCGCTGGGCGGGGCAGGAGTGGGGTCCGGCGCTCCACGACATGTGGGCGCGGTTGCCGATCTCCAACCACGGGTCGCCGCCGGTCATCAGCGGGTCGACGTTGGCCGCCGCGATGCACGGCACCACGGCGTCGCCCTTGCGGATCAGCTGACCGCCGAGCTCGACGTCACGCAGCGCGAACCGCGGGGTGATGTTGTAGCAGGGTGGGTCGCGCCACATGACCTCCTCGATCGCCTGGTCGACGTCGAGGCGGCCGCCGCGCAGCCGGCCGGCGAAACGCTCGTCGGAGAGCATCAGCAGCAGCGTCTGGGTGATGGTCGCGATGGTCAGCTCGTTGCCGGCGATGATCATCACGATCATCGCCTCCATGACCTCGTTGTCGTCCCACAGGCCCGGGTCGTCGATCAGGTGTGAGGTGACGTCCTCCTGGGGCTCCCTGCGGCGCTTGGCGATGTGGTCGACGATCTCCACGGCCAGCTCGATGACCCCCTCCTGGGCGAGCTGGCCGCCACCGAGGACCTTGTGGGCGGCCTTGCGCATCGAGTCGCCGACCTCGTGGCCCATGCCGAACATCGCGGCGACCGACAGCAGCGGGATCAGGACGGCGTAGTTCTGGACCAGATCGGCCTCGCCGCGCTCGAGCATGTCGTCGACGAGGTCGTTGCAGATGCTGCGTACCTTCGCGGCGTAGCCGTGCTCGTCGACCCGCGAGAGCGCCCGGTCGACCGGCGAGCGCAGCCGCCGGCGCAGCTCGCCGTCGTTGTGGAAGGAGTTCTGCCGAGTTGTCACGAAGGGATAGATCGCCATGTCCGGCAGGATCTTGCCCTCCTGCACCGCGCTCCAGTTGTCGCCGTTGCGGGAGAAGACCTCCTCGTTGCGGATGACCTCGCTGAACTCGGCGTAGCCCATCGCGAACCAGAGGCGTACGCCGGGGGAGAGCTCGCCGGGGGCGACCGGGCCCCATTCGGCCCGGAGCCGTTGGTGCACCTCTCTCGCCCGAGGCCCGACGGTCTCGGGCGCCTGGACGAGGTCGGTGAGGTCGGCGAGACGTACGGTGCGGGTGGGAGTCATCGCGAGGAGTGCCTGTCGGTCGTGGATCGGGGGTCAGTGCGTCTTCAGAGCGTGGCGCACGAGCGCGGCGAGCGCTCGGACGCAGGCGTTGCGGTTCTTGGCGTTGCACACCACGATCGGGGTCTCGTCATCGAGGTCGAGCGCCGTGCGGATCTGGTCGGGCTCGTAGTTCGGCGCGCCCGGGAACTGGTTGATCGCGACCACGAACGGCAGGGACGTACGCGTCTCGAGCTGGTCCAGCACCTCGAAGGAGTCCTCGAGGCGCCGGGTGTCGACGAGGACCAGGGCACCGGCGGCGCCCTCGGCGAGGCCGGACCACAGGTCCCAGAAGCGGCGCTGCCCGGGGGTGCCGAACAGGTAGAGCGCGATCTCGTCGGTCAGCGTTATCCGGCCGAAGTCCATCGCGACCGTGGTCGTCGTCTTCTCTGGGGTCGCCGCGACCTCGTCGATCCCCTCGCTGGCCTGGGTGATCGTCTCCTCGGTGCGAAGCGGCTCGATCTCGCTGACCGAGCCGATCAGCGTGGTCTTGCCGACTCCGAAGGAGCCGACCACCAAGATCTTGACCGACTCGACGACCGTCGGCGCCAGATAATGCTGATCGCCTCGGGCTCCGCTTCGGCCTTGGTTGCCGTCAGAGGTGGTTGAGAGCATGCAGGACCTTCTGGAGGGTTTCGCGGGAGGGGCCGGCGGCGGTGTCGCTGTCGGGACGTACGCCGATCAGGCCGGCGTCGATCATGTCCGAGGCGATCACCGCCAGCACGCTGACCGGCTGGCCGAGATGAACGGCCATCTCGGCCATGGAGATCACGCCGAGGCACTGGGAGAGGACCTCGCGCTCCTGACGGCCGACCGACGAGTCCGTGGCCGCCGGGCTGGTGTGGCCGATCAGGAGCGTCGCCGGTGTCAGCCGATGGGTCGGACGGGCACGACCACCCGTCCGGACGTAGGACCGGATCGGGTGGTCGACGTAGTCGTCAGAAGCGTCGGGCATCGGCTCGGATCGGCTCAGATCGAACGTCTCGGGGTGCTCATCGCGCGCTCCCCGAGCATCAGGACGGTCGCCTGCATCTGCTGGGCGACCAGCGCCGGGTCGATGCTCATCTCGGTGACCACCGCGAGGCGGGAGCCGTCGCCGGCGCCACGGATGAACAGGAAGCCGCCGTTGAACTCGACCATCACCTGACGGGGGTGGGCGTCGGCGCCGAACTGACGGCTGATCCCATGACCGAGCGAGGTCAGTCCGGCACACGCCGCGGCCAGCTTGTCGGCCTCCTCACGCGGGGTGTGGCTCGTGCGGACCCGGACGAGCCCGTCGGCGGAGAGGACCACGACATGACGTACGCCGCGTACTCCCGCGACCAGCTCCAGCATCCAGCTGTTCTCATCGGTCATGGTTCCTCCAGTGGTTCTCGGGTGCGGAATCGGTCTCCGCGGCGGTGCTGTCGTCCTTGGGCTCGACGGCCTGGTGCGGGATGGTCGTGCCGGCCGGGGGCGTGGCCGGGGTGCTGAGGAAGCTGCTCATCCAGGCGCCGGCCTGCTCGGCTGTCGGCTCGGGGCGCGCCGGGACGGGTTGGCTCGCTGCGAGCTGCTGTCCGGTCGCGAAGCGCTGGCCGCGCTTCGAGCGGCGCTGTGGCAGGCCGTCGGAGGTGAACAGCGACGGCTCGCGCTGCTCGTGGTCCGGTACGGGATCGGGTGCTTTCGCGTTGCTGTAGACGGGCCAGGCCGGCGTCGTCGGCGGCGTGGTCGTCGGGGCTGGTGCCTTCGGCGCCCTCGTCAGGAGCGCGGCGGGGACGGGGGTCGAGGTCGGCGTACGCGGCGCGACCGGCTCGAGCGCGGCCGGGCTCAGCGGGGCGGTCATCGCCTCGGGGACCAGCACCGCGACCCGCAGACCGCCGTGGACGGACTCGGTCAGGTCGACGCGGAACCCGTGACGGCGTACGTAGGTGCCGACCACCGCCAGGCCGGTCTGCGGGATCTCGCCGAGATCGTGCAGGCGAACCTCCCGGGTGCCCGAGGCGATCTCGCGCATCCAGGCCAGGTTGGTCTCGTCCATGCCGACGCCCGCGTCGTCGATCTCGAGGGCAGCGCCGCGGCGTACGGAACGGATCGTGACCAGCACCGCCGTCGCCGGCGGCGAGGACTGGGTCGCATTGGCGAGGAGCTCGGCGACGAGGTGGATCAGCGGCTCGACGTACGCACCCTGGACCGCGACCGGCGGGTCGCCCTCCACCCGGACCCGGAGATAGGCCGTGATCCGGCCGGCTGCGCCACGTACGATGTCGGCGATCGCGAGCGGGTCACGCCAGTGCTGCCCGGGCTGCTCCCCGCACAGCGTGGCGATGCTCTGCGCCAGCCGCGCCTGCTGCGCCGCCGCATGGTCGACCCGCATCCCCGCCTCGAGCACGTCCGGCTCGGCCGGGAACTTGGCCACCATCCGCGTCGACTCCTCCTGGATCCGGTGCGCCGACGCCTGCACCTTGCGAGACAGCGACAGCACCGCCACCCGCATCCCGGCATCCCCATTCCGCGTTGCCGAAAGGTCAGGTAGGTCGGCCGAGACGTCACTCGCGTCGGTCGAAAGGTCAGGTACGTCGGCCGAGACGTCACTCGCGTCGGCCGAGGTGTCATCCGGTGCCCACTCGGCCGACGCGAGTGACGCTTCGGCCTGCGCGTCCGACTCTTCGACCGACGGGACTGACGCCTCGGCCGACCGGGGTGACGCCTCGGCAGGGGTGTCGTAGGCCATCGCGGTGAGCCACAGGGTGAGGGCCACGACGGGTACGCCCGCGAGGATCCACGGCCAGAACCACTGGTCACCGGAGGCGGTGACGAAGATGACGGGGGAGAGCGCGACGAAGAGGAGGATCGCGGTACTGCAGAACCATGGACCGGCTCGGTGGAGTCGGGCCGGGAGTGGTCGGGTCATGTCAGGGCACCTGGTGTGGGGGTGAGCAGTCATGGCATGAACCCGCGGGTTCAGGGCGGTCTGGACGAATCCTGACCCAGCCCCCGGAGACCGGCGCACACACGCGTTCCACTTCATACCACCAACAGAGCGCTTGGTCACCTACCCGAGGTGATTTGACCATATTTCGACGAACCATCCCGAAGCGGCCGAACATCGCCGGGCGAACTAAGGTGACGAGGTGTCACAAATGGGTCCAGGCTTCGGTGCCGGCGGCGGGGCGATGGGCGGCGGCGGAATCATGCGCAACCTGCGTGCCGACCGGACGGTTCTCCAGCGTGGGTTGCCGAAGGGCACCCTGAAGCGCGTCATCTCCTACGCCGGGCCTCACCGGGCCCTGATCAGCGCGTTCCTGGTGTTCACGGTCTTCGACGCCGCGCTCGTGGTGGTGACCCCGCTGCTGACCCAGCGTCTCATCGATGACGGTGTGCTCGAGCAGAACGTCTCGCTCGTGGTCTGGCTCGCCGCGGCGATGGCGTTGGTGGCCGTGGTCGACATGGGCTTCGGGATCGTCTCGGGCTGGCTCTCGACCCGCATCGGCGAGGGACTCATCTTCGACCTGCGCACCCAGGTCTTCGGCCACGTCCAACGCCAGTCGCTGGCGTTCTTCACCCGGGCGCAGACCGGCGCGCTGGTCAGCCGCCTGAACACCGACGTGCTCGGCGCGCAGCGGGCCTTCACCTCGACCCTGTCCAACAGCGTCTCCAACCTGATCTCGCTGGTCGTGGTCGGCGCGGCGATGCTGGTGCTGTCGTGGCAGGTGACGCTGATGTGCCTCGCGCTGTTCCCGATCCTGTTCCTGACCTCGCGCTGGGTCGGCCGCCGGCTGGCCGGCCTGACCCGCGAGCAGATGGACGGCAACGCGGCGCTGGCGACGACGATGACCGAGCGGTTCAACGTCGGTGGCGCCCTGCTGCTCAAGCTCTTCGGCCGCCGCGAGGAGGAGGACGCCGCGTTCGCCGAGCGAGCCGATGTCGTACGCCGCCTGGGGATCCGGATCGCGCTGCTGACCCGCCTGTTCGGAGCGACCATGCAGGTGGTGCCGGCGCTGGCGACAGCGCTGGTCTACGGCGTCGGCGGCTGGATGGTGATCCAGGGCGACGTCACGCTCGGCACCCTGACCGCTCTCGGTCTGTTGCTGGTGAGGCTGCTGGGGCCGCTGCAGGCGCTCTCCAACGTACGCATCGACGTGATGACCGCGCTGGTCAGCTTCGACCGCGTCTTCGAGGTCCTCGACCTGCCCTCGCTGATCAAGGAGAAGCCGGACGCGGTCGAGGTGCCGGCCGACGCCGCGTCCGTGCGGTTCCGCCACGTCGCCTTCACCTACCCGCGCGCCGACGAGGTCTCGCTGGCCTCCCTGGAGACGATCGCGCGCCCGGAGAGCCGGGAGGTGCGCGAGGTGCTGACCGACATCGACTTCGTGGCCGAACCGGGGCAGATGGTCGCTCTGGTCGGACCCTCCGGCGCCGGGAAGTCGACGATCACCCACCTGATCGCGCGGCTCTACGACGTACGCTCCGGGGCGGTCGAGGTCGGCGGCCTCGACGTGCGCGAGGTGACCCTGGAGTCGCTCGAGGCCGCGGTCGGCTACGTGACCCAGGACGCCCACATGTTCCACGACACGGTGCGCGGCAACCTGCTCTACGCCCGCCCCGGCGCCCCCGACGGCGACATCTGGGCCGCCCTGGAGGCAGCCCAGGTCGCCAACGTCATCAAGGGCCTCCCGGACGGCCTCGACACCGTCGTCGGTGATCGCGGCTACCGACTCTCCGGCGGCGAGCGCCAGCGGCTCGCGATCGCCCGGCTGCTGCTGAAGGCGCCCCACATCGTCGTGCTCGACGAGGCCACCGCCCACCTCGACTCCGAGTCCGAGGCCGCGGTGCAGACCGCTCTGGACGCCGCCCTCGAGGGACGTACGTCCATCGTCATCGCCCATCGGCTCTCGACCATCCGCGCCGCCGACCGCATCCTGGTCATCGAGGACGGACGGGTCGTGGAGTCGGGCACCCACGCGTCGCTGCTCGCCGCGGGCGGGCTCTATGCGGAGCTCTACGAGACGCAGTTCCGCCGCTAGCTCTTCCCGCTGCGTTCCTTCTCGTACGCCGCCTGGTAGGCCGCCTTCACGGCCTGCTTCTGGGCGAGCTTCGCGGCCTTCTTGCGGGTGCGCTCGTCGGCCGGCTCGTCGCCGTCGGCGGTGTCATCGTCTGGTGCAGGGGCGTCCTGGCGCTGGGTGCGCCGCTCGTCGTACATCAAGTAGAAGAACCCGGCGATGGCGAGGACGCCGAAGAACCACCACTGCAGTCCGTAGAAGAAGTGGGGGCCGTTGTCGAGCTCGGGCAGGTCGGCCTGGCGCAGCTGGGTGGCGGGCTCTGGGGACTCGCTGTCGAGGTGGAGCCAGCCCGTCAGGAGCGGCTCGTCGACCACCTTCGCGACCTGGGTCGAGGAGAGTGCGCGGGTGGCGTGGTAGCCGTCGACCTGGGCGACGTCGGTGGAGTCGCCGGTGCCGTCGGCGCGGACCCAGCCGGTGATCGTGACCTCACCCGACGGCGGCGCCGGGAGGTCCTCGAACTCGTCCTGCGACTCGGTCTGCAGCCAGCCGCGGTCGACGAGCACCGCGCTCCCGTCGGCGAGCACCAACGGCACGACGATGTCGACGCCCTTCGCGTCGTCGGGGGTGCGGTAGCGCCAGATGATCGTGTCGTTGACCGCGTACGTCCCGGTCGCCGTCACCCGCCGCCACTCGTCCTCCTCGGCGACCTTCTGGCCCGGGGCCAGTACGTCGGAGACGGGGGCGGGCTCGGCGTGCTCGTTGACGCGGACGATCTGGTTGCTGGCCTTGCGGTCCTCGAGACGGTCGAACTGCCACTGGCCCAGCCACCAGGTCCCGTAGGCCAGGACCAGCACGAACACCGTGAAACCGGCCCAGCGTCGGCTGAGCAGGAAACGGAACGAACTCACCGTATGAGACTAACTGGCATGCGGTCCTCACTCACGATCCGGGTCGAGCCTGCCTAGACTGGTGTGATGACGACCTCCCCGACAGATCAGACCCAGCAGAGGCTCGTCGACCGGTTCGGCCGGGTGGCGACGGATCTGCGGGTCTCTCTGACCGACCGCTGCAACCTGCGGTGCACCTACTGCATGCCGGCCGAGGGGCTCGACTGGCTGCCTGGCGACGAGGTGCTCACCGACGACGAGGTGGTGCGGCTGATCGGCGTCGCCACCGGTCAGCTCGGCGTACGCGAGGTGCGGTTCACCGGTGGCGAGCCGCTGGTGCGGCGCGGGCTGGTCTCGATCGTCGCGCGCACCCGCGAGGTCGCCCCCGAGGCGGAGCTCTCGATCACCACGAACGCGCTGGGGCTGGCCAAGATGGCCGGGTCCCTCGCCGATGCCGGGCTCGACCGGGTCAACGTGTCGCTGGACTCGATCCGGCCGGAGATCTTTGCTGAGATCACCCGTCGCGACCGGCTGGCCGACGTGGTCGCCGGGCTGGAGGCCGCGGCCGACGCCGGCCTGGGGCCGATCAAGATCAACGCGGTCCTGCTGCGGGGAGTCAACGACGACCAAGCGGCCGAGCTGCTCGGCTGGTCGGTCGAGCGTGGCTACGAGCTGCGGTTCATCGAGCAGATGCCTCTCGACGCCCAGCACGGGTGGTCGCGCGACAAGATGGTGACCGCCGACGAGACCTTGGCGGCGCTGTCGGCGGCCTTCGAGCTGACGCCCGCGGAGGAACCCCGCGGCAGCGCCCCCGCCGAGCTCTTCCACGTCGATGGTGGCCCGGCCAAGGTCGGCATCATCGCCTCCGTCACCCGCCCCTTCTGCGGTGACTGCGACCGGGTGCGTCTCACCGCCGACGGGCAGGTGCGCGACTGTCTGTTCGCGCGCTCCGAGTCGGACCTGCGTACGCCGCTTCGTGCCGGCGCCTCCGACGCCGACCTCGCCGCCCGCTGGGTCACCGCCATGGCCGGCAAGCGCGCCGGCCACGGCATCGACGACCTCGGCTTCCTCCAGCCCGACCGCCCCATGTCCGCCATCGGCGGCTGACCCGCTCCCGCCGAGGCGTCACCCGCGTCGGCCGAGTTGTCACCCCGGTGACGCGTAGGCCCACGGGCGGGACGCCGCGGCCCACCGGGGGGGCGCCGAGGCCGACGGGGGTGTCGGCGCGGCCGA
>NZ_JBHXNY010000048.1:0-34088 GCF_042719275.1 Nocardioides sp. NPDC058538
TGTGTCTCGGATGGATAGGGCACGCCTCTTGAGAGGTGGTCGGCCTTCACGTTTACGCCTGCGCCGAGCCTACCACACAACGCAAAGTCAAAGCCCCCAAATCTCCAAACCCAATCAGGGACAGATATCCCAATCCCAAGGTCAGACCGCTGCTGGAAGCCCGCAAGACAGGTAAACGGCACCCACCCAGGCACCCTGGTTCTAGATCTCCCAACCCAGACACCGTATTGGCCCCACCCACGCTGGAACTCAAGCACCAGCCCCCAACTCGTCCAGCGCTCCGCCTCCGACGAACAACTCAGGAGGCCCTGGGCAACTCCACCGAGACCCGGAGCCCACCGCCGGAGCGGGCGAGGACGGCGAGGTTGCCGTCGTGGGCGCGGGTGATGCTCTTGACGATCGCCAGGCCCAGACCGACCCCGGCGTGGTCGCCGTGGATGCGCTGGGTGCCTCGCTGGAACGGCTCGGTGAGCGTGGCGACGAGGTCGCGGGAGAGCTCCTCACCGGTGTTCGCGACGGCGAGGACCACACTCCTCTCGTTGGCGGCGATGGTCACCGACACCGACCCGTGCTCGGGCAGGTTGTGGACGATCGCGTTGTGGATCAGGTTGGTCGCGACCTGCAGCAGCAGAGCCGGCGAGCCACTGACCGATGCCTGGTCTCCGGAGGTCTCGATCCGCACGCCACGCTGCTCGGCCAGCGGCAGCAGCGTCTCGACCGCCTCCTCGGCGACCAGCGACAGGTCGACCGGCTCGCGGGCGAAGGAGCGCTGGTCGGCGCGGCTGAGCACGAGCAGGGCCTCGGTGAGGTCGATCGCGCGGGAGTTGATCAGGCGCAGCCGGCCGATGAGCTCGTCCACGTCACGGTTCGGGTCCTTGCCCGCGACGTCGAGCAGCGTCTGCGTGATCGCGAGCGGAGTACGCAGCTCGTGGGAGGCGTTGGCAGCGAACCGCTGCTGCTCGGCGACCTGCGCCTCGAGCTTGGCCAGCATGTCGTCGAAGCCGTCGGCGAGCTCACGGAACTCGTCGCCGGGGCCCTCGAGCTCGATCCGGTGCGAGAGCGATCCGTCCGCTGCCGTACGCGTGGCCTCGGTGATCTTCCGCAGCGGCGCCAGCATCCGGCCGGCGAGGATCCAGCCCCCGACCAGCCCGAACACGAGCAGGAAGCCCATCATCGTGGCCGCTCGTGGAACGAAGGCACGCTCCAGGTCCGAGCGGTTCGGGACGAAGGGAGCACTCGGCCTCCCCGGCTGCTGCGGCCACTCCATCCACACTCCGTCGGGGACGTAGCGCAGCAGGAAGACCCACACCACCGCGAGCAGGAGCACCCCGGTGACCACGATGACCGCGGCATAGCTGAGCGTCAGCTTGAGCCTGACGCTCATGCCGCCACATCCGTGGCAGAGCAGAAAGAATACGGACGAGGCGGCATGATGACATCATCGTTCGCTCGCATGCGCTCGCTCATCCCCGGGCGTCTAGGAGACATCGATCCGGTATCCAACACCCGGCACGGTCGCGATGATCGCCGGCTCGCCGAGCCGTTTACGCAGGGCGGAGACGGTGATGCGTACGGCGTTGGTGAAGGGATCGGCGTTCTCGTCCCAGGCCCGCTCCAAGAGCTCCTCGGCGCTGACCACGCCGCCCTCCGCGGCGGCGAGCACCTCGAGCACCGCGAACTGCTTGCGGGTCAGCGCCACGTAGCGGCCGTCGCGGTAGACCTCACGCCGGAACGGGTCGACCCGCAGGCCGGCGATCTCGCGCACGGGCGGCCGGTTGTAGGCACGCCGCCGGTCGAGCGCGCGCAGCCGCAGCACCAGCTCACGCAGCTCGAACGGCTTGGTCAGGTAGTCGTCGGCACCGAGCTCGAAGCCGGAGGCCTTGTCGTCGAGGCGGTCGGCCGCGGTGAGCATCAGGATGGGCATCCCGGTGCCGGAGGCGACGATGCGCTTGGCGACCTCGTCACCCGAGGGCCCGGGGATGTCGCGGTCGAGCACGGCGATGTCGTAGGCGTTGACGCTCAACAGCTCCAGAGCCGTGTCGCCGTCACCGGCGATGTCGGCAGCGATCGCCTCCAGCCGCAACCCGTCCCGGATCGCCCCTGCCATCAACGGCTCGTCCTCGACCACCAGCACCCGCATGCTCTGATCCTAGGTCGATGACATATCGCCGACGTATCCGAATTGCCATACGCCCTGACGACATCGCCGCGGGTTTACTGGCACGGTGACCTTCACTGTCCGACCGATCAGTCCTGCCGAGCACCTCGACCACGTCCGGTCGCGGCGGTCGGTCAGCTTCCTGCAGACCCCCGCCTGGGCCGGCGTGAAGACCGAGTGGCGCAGCGAGTCGCTGGGTTGGTACGCCGGCGACCGGCTCGCCGGGACCGGGCTGGTGCTGCACCGGCCGGTGCCGCGGCTGGGCTACACGCTGGCCTACCTGCCGTGGGGTCCCGACATCGACTGGGCCGGCGGGCTCACCGTCTGGTTCCCGCCGCTCGTCTCCTACCTCCGCTCGCAGGGCGCGTTCGCGATCCGGGTCGCTCCCCCGGTGCCGACCGACACCTGGAACGCCGCCCAGGTCAAGGAGGGCATCGCCGACCCCGAGGTCGTACGCCTCACCGACATCCCGGGGCGGCCCGATCCGGTCGGCGACGAGGTGACCCGCTATCTCCGCGACTCCGGCTGGATCCCGCAGAACCCTGTGGACGGGTTCGGAGCGGGGCAGCCGCAGTTCACGTACGAGATCCCGCTACGCCACCCGGATGGGACCGCCCGGTCCGAGGATGACGTGCTCGCGGGGATGAACCAGCTCTGGCGGCGCAACATCAAGAAGGCCGCCAAGGCCGGCGTCGAGGTCACCACCTCCGCCGGCGGCGATGACCTGAAGGCGTTCCACGACCTGTACGTCCACACCGCCGAGCGCGACCGCTTCACCCCACGGCCGCTGGCCTACTTCGAGAAGATGTTCGCGGCGTTGTCCGCCGAGGACGACGAGCGCATCAAGCTCTATCTGGCCCGTCACGACGGCGACCTGGTGGCTGCGACGATCTACGTCCGCGTCGGCGCCCACGCCTGGTACGTCTACGGCGCCTCCTCCACGGAGAAGCGGGACGTACGCGGCTCCAACGCCTGCCAGTGGGCGATGATCCGCGACTCGCTGGCCGCCGGCTGCGACGTCTACGACCTGCGCGGGATCACCCCCACGCTGTCCACCGACGACTCCCACGTCGGCCTGATCCAGTTCAAGGTCGGCACCGGCGGGCAGGCGGTGAGGTACGTCGGCGAATGGGACCTGCCGCTGCGGCCGATCGTCTACCGAGCCTTCGACCTCTACATGAGGCGGGGCCGATGATGGTGAACGATTCGGGCTCGCTCACCTTCACGGGCATCGCCCTGCTCACCATCCTGGCCCTGCCCGTGGCGATGCTGGCGGTGCCGGTCCTGGCGCTGTTGCGCCGGGCACTCGGTCTCGCGCCGGGCCGGGAATGGCGTACGTCGCTGGCCGAGGTCGCGATCGTCTACGGCACCGTGCCGTTCGTACTGCTGACGATGGTCCCCGGCCCGATGGCCGGCCTGGTCGACGGCAGCGTGAGCCTGGTGCCGCTCGAGGACCTGCCGACCATGACGACCGTCGGTGTCGTCGGCAACCTGCTGCTCTTCGCCGCGGCCGGCTTCTTCGGCCCGATCCGCTTCCGGGCGCTGCGCTCGGTGGGGCGGGTCCTGGCGCTCGGCGTGGCCGGCTCGGTGACGATCGAGACCCTGCAGTACACCCTGCGGCTGGACCGGGTCTCCTCCATCGACGACGTGCTCCTCAACGCCGGCGGCGCCACGCTGGCCGCGATCTTGTCGTGGCCGTGGTGGCGCCGCCGGCGATCCGTTCAGCCGCCCTCAGACCAGCGCCGCGGCGACCTGGTCGAGGCGGGCTCCGCGTGAGGCCTTGACCAGCACCACGTCGCCGGGAGCGAGGTGGCGCCGCAGCCAGTCGATCGCGGCGGCGTTGTCGGGCAGGGCCACCGCCCGCTGCCCCGCGCCGTCCGCGATGACGGCGGCGGCCTCGCCGACGGTGAGGACCAGGTCGGCCCGGGTGGCGGCGTACGTCCCGATCTCGTGGTGCGCGTCGCGGCTCGCCTCGCCGAGCTCGAGCATCTCGCCGAGCACGGCGATGCGGCGCCCGGCGTCGATCGAGGCGAGCGCGTCCAGACCCGCGCGGGTGGACTCGGGGTTGGCGTTGTAGGAGTCGTTGAGGAGGGTCGCACCGCTGGCGAGGGCGCGCAGCTCCATGCGCCACTTCGAGATCGAGGCGGTGTTCAGCGCGGTCGCGGCCTGCTCGAGCGGGACCCCGGCGGCCAGCCCCGCCGCCGCGGCGGCTGCGGCGTTGAGCGTCCAGTGAACGCCGACGAACGGGAGCGTGACGACGGCCTCGGCGTCCGCGTGCTGAAGTGTGAAAGTCGGCCGGCCGAGCCGGTCCAGGGCGAGGTCGCGCACGCGTACGCCCGCCCGCTCACCGACGCCGAAGGCCAGCACCGGACCGTCGGCGAGCCCGCCCATCGCGAGCACCCGTGGGTCGTCGGCGTGGAGCACGGCTGTGCCGCCGATCGCCATGCCCCGCACCAGCTCGCTCTTGGCTGTCGCGATCGCCTCGCGCGACCCGAACTCGCCCAGATGGGCCTGGCCGACGTTGGTCACGACGGCGATGTCCGCCGCGACCAGGCCGGTCAGCTCGGCGATGTCTCCGATGTGGCGGGCCCCCATCTCCAGGACGAGGAACCTGGTGGTCGCGTCGGCGCGCAGCATGGTGAGCGGTACGCCGAGCTCGTTGTTGAAGGAGCCGGAGGTCGCGACGGTCGGTGCCGCGCTCGCCAGCACCGCCTCGATCATGTCCTTGGTGCTGGTCTTGCCCTGGGAGCCGGTGACCGCGACGACGGTCATCTCGTCGTGCAGCAGCGCGATGACGTGCGCGGCGAGGCGTTGCAGCGCGGCCTGGGTGTCGTCGACGACGACCGTCGGGAGCGTCGTCGGGCGGGAGCCGAGCACGGCGACGGCACCGGCCGCGGCGGCCTGAGGTGCGTACTCGTGGCCGTCGGTGTGCTCGCCCGCGAACGCGACGAAGAGGCCTCCCGGGTCTGACTCGCGGCCGTCGATCACGGCTGGCGCGCTCACGGTCACCGAGCCGTCGCCGACGACCTTCCCGCCGACCAACGAGGCGATTTCGTCCAAGCTGAGGGGAATCATCCCATCAGTCTTCGAAATCCCACGTTACCGGCGTGTATCCGCTAATCGATATACGGACGATAACTCTGCCCAGGTCCGCGATCTACCTATCGTCGGCATATCAGAAATTCCATACGGGCCCGCAACCGTTCCTGAGGTTTGCTGGCGTCGATGATCTACCACGAGCCGACCCTGACGGCACCGACCGAGCCGATGGAGCAGACCGTGATCTCGCCGACCCTCGGGATCACGGTCTACGGCTGCGCCCCTGATGAGAGCCGCATCTTCGAGGTGCTGGCGCCTGGTCTCGGGGTCTCGCCGAGGACCACGACCGAGCCCGTCTCCGAGGACAATGTCGACCTCGCGGTCGGAGACCGGTGCATCAGCGTCAGCCATAAGTCGCCGATATCGAACGAGACAATGCTCGCTCTGCAGAAGTCCGGTGTCCGATATATCTCGACGCGAAGCGTCGGTTTCAACCACATCGATGTCGACTTCGCGGAAAGCATCGGGATCACGGTCGGAAACGTCTCCTATTCACCCGATTCCGTGGCCGACTATACGTTGATGCTGATGCTCATGTCGGTGCGCCAGGCGAAGTCGACGATCCGGCGCACCGACGCCCACGACTACCGCCCGGCGGACACGCGCGGCCGCGAGCTGCGCGACCTGACCGTCGGCGTGGTCGGGACCGGGCGGATCGGCGCGGCGGTCATCGACCGGCTGCGTGGTTTCGGCTGCGACGTACTCGCCTATGACATCCGACCCCGGCCCGCGGCCACCGGCGTGGAGCACGTCGATCTGGACACGCTGGTCGAGCGCAGCGACATCGTCACGCTGCACGCGCCGCTCAGTGCGGAGTCGCACCATCTCCTCGACCGGCGACGCATCGACCGGATGCGCCCCGGCGCGTACGTCATCAACACCGGTCGCGGAGCGCTGATCGAGACCCCGGCGCTCATCGAAGCTCTCGAGGAGGGCCGGCTGGGCGGTGCGGCCCTCGACGTCATCGAGGGCGAGGAGGGCATCTTCTACGCCGATCTCCGGGGGCGGGATATCCCCAACGGCTGGCTGGCACGGCTCCAGGAGATGCCGAATGTGCTGGTCAGCCCCCATATCGCCTACTTCACCGACCATGCCCTCATGGACACGGTCGAGAACTCCATCGTGAACTGTCGTGAATTCGAAAGCAGGTTTCCGCATGTCTAAGCTCAAGGTCGGCATCATCTTCGGTGGCGTCTTCGAGGAGCACCCCGTCTCGGTGAAGTCGGCGCAGGAGGTTGCCAAGAACCTCGACGCCGACAGGTACGAGGCCTACTGGATCGGCATCACCAAGAGCGGTGACTGGCGCCTGTGCGACGGCCCCGAGGCGAGCTGGGAGGACGGCGCGCACCGCCCGGTCGTGCTCTCCCCCGACCGCAGCGTCCATGGATTGCTCGTCCTCGACGGGGGCAGCTACGAGACGATCCGGCTCGACGTCGTACTCCCGGTCCTGCACGGAAAGCTCGGCGAGGACGGCGCGATCCAGGGGCTCTTCGAGCTCTCCGGGATCCCGTACGTCGGCTGTGACGTGCAGAGCTCGGCGCTGTGCATGGACAAGTCGCTGGCCTACACGGTCGTCGGCGAGGCGGGGATCGCGACGCCGAACTTCTGGATCCTCGACGCCGGCGACACTGTGCAGACCATTGGCGACCCCGGCGTACTCCCCTATCCGGTCTTCGTGAAGCCGGCCCGCTCCGGGTCGTCGTTCGGGGTCAGCAAGGTGACCTCGGCCGGAGAGCTGGCCGACGCGGTGGCGACCGCGCGGCAGTACGACGAGAAGGTGCTCGTCGAGGAGGGCGTCGTCGCCGAGGAGATCGGCTGCGCGATCCTCGGTAACGGTGCCGAGCTGGTCACCGGGGAGGTCGACCACGTCGCGCTCACGCACGGCTTCTTCAAGATCCACCAGGAGGACGCCCCCGAGACCGGCTCGGAGAACGCGACCTTCATCGTGCCCGCCGACATCCCGGCCGAGGCGCAAGAGCTGGTCAAGACCGAGGCGCAGCGGGTCTACCGCGCGCTGGGCTGCCGTGGTCTGGCGCGGGTCGACATGTTCCTCAAGGCGGACGGCACCGTGGTGCTCAACGAGGTCAACACCCTGCCCGGACTCACCTCGTACAGCCGCTACCCGCGAATGATGGCCGCTGCCGGGATCTCGATGACCGAGTTTCTCGACCGCGCGGTCACCCTGGCGCTCGAAGAGACCCCGCGATGAAGGACGGCTTCGGCTTCGTCGACGAGCTGGCGCCGGGCATCCGTTGGGACAGCAAGTACGCCACCTGGGACAACTTCACCGGGAAGCCGGTCGACGGCTACCTGGTCAACCGCATCGTCGGAACCCGCGAGCTGTGCGCGGCACTCGCCCAGGCGCGGGACGAGGCCGCTGCCCTCGGGTTCGGGATCCTGCTGTGGGACGGCTACCGCCCCCAGCGCGCCGTCGACGCGTTCCTGCGCTGGGCCGAGGAGCCCTCGCGGGACGACGACGGGCGCAAGCGCGTGCACTATCCGGCGATCACCCGCCCGGAGATGTTCGAGAAGGGGTACGTCGCCGCCGAGTCCGGCCACAGCCGCGGCAGCACCGTCGACCTGACCCTCTTCTCCTTGGCCACGGGGGCGCTGCTGGACATGGGCGGTGACCATGACCTGATGGACGAGATCTCCCACCACGGCGCGGCCGGGGTCTCCGAGGTCGCGGCCCGCAACCGGTCGCACCTGTGCTCGGTGATGGAGTCGTGCGGGTTCAGCCGCTACGAGAACGAGTGGTGGCACTACTCGCTGATCGACGAGCCCTACCCCGACACCTACTTCGACTTCCCGATCGGCTGACCCAGGGACTCAGGGACTCAGGGACTCAGGGACTCAGGGACTCAGCCAGCCTTGGACCTTCGAGCGGTTCGCCTTCTTCCAGACCGAGGCGAACCGCTCCTCGGCGTCGGCGGCGGCGGCCTCCTCGGCTGCCCGGAGCTCACGGAGCGCATCGTCGGGTCCCGGAACCATCTCGATCGTCCGGATCATGACGGCGGCGTCGTTGAGGTCCCCGAGGGTCGACTGGATCGACTTCGCGGCATCAGCGAGGCGCTCGGCATCCTCGCCGAAGACCTCGCGCAGCGACTCGGCCGCGTAGCGGGTGCGCTTGGCCTTCTTGCGTGCCTCGTGAAGCTGCCGACGCCGCTCGTCGGCATCATCGGTGAGCTCGGCAGCATCGACCGCCGCAGCCACCCGCCGCCAGCTCCGGCGGGCCCGCTTGCGCAACGCCTTCTTGCCGGGTGTGCCGTCCGACCAGGGAAGACCGTCGAAGGCGACGAGGGCCGCGGTCAGGGCCCGGTAACGCTTCCCGTCCAACTCCGGAAGCAGCCGGGACCGCCCCTGCGCCTGGCGCTCGGCCAGCGCGGCCCGGAGCGCGTCGACACCCGTCTGCCCCGGACCGTGCTCGGCCGCCCAGCGGCGCAGCCGCTTGCGGAGCACCTCCGTGTCGCGTACCTCTCCGAGGAGGGCGCCCAGCCACTTCAGCTCCTCGCGGAGCGGCTCGGTCCGCTCCGCGTCGAGGAACGGGCGGTACGTCGCCAGGACGCTGCGCAGCCTGCGTACGGTCACCCGCATCTGATGGACCGAGTCGTCCTCATCACGCAGCACGAGCCGGCCCCAGCGGTGGAGCGCCACCACCTGGTCGCGCCACCACTCGCCGACCGGCTCGTGTGGATGACTCATCCCCACTGTTCTACCTTGCCACGGCGTCCAGGTCACGCTCGGTTCGTCCGGCTTCGGCATCCTCGGCGCTGCCCTTCTCGCGGTGCGGGAGCACGGTCAGCAGCAGGCCGAACCCGGCCCAGCAGACGAGGACGATCAGCGGCACCGTGGTCCCGGCGCCGTCGAAGAAGGAGAAGCCGCGAAGCGCCGACCCGGCCGCGCCCGGGGGCATCAGCTGGCCGAGCCAGCCGAACGGGACCATCTCCGGCGCGGACGTGATCCCGGAGAGCGGGTTGCCGACGAGCAGGATCAGCAGCGCGACGATGCCGACGCCTGCCGGGCCGATGAGGTGGCGCAGGCCGATGATCGGGAGCGCGACGGCGAGGATGCCGAGGGCGACGACTCCGGCGTTGGCCAGGTAGCTGCCCTCCAGCGCTCCGAGCCAGCCCTGGACCACGGCGGTCATCGCGAGACCTCCGCCGACGGCGATCAGGAAGGCGGCCGCGACCCGGTCACGGGTGCGGGTCAGCACCAGCGAGGTGATCGCGCCGGCCATGATGCCGCCGATCACCAGCGGCAGCGCGGACGCACCGAAGACGATGCCGCGCGGGTCGTCCTCCGCGCTCGCCACGACGTCGGTCACCTGGGGCTGCGTGCCGGTCTCGGCGCCCATCGCGGTGGCCATCTGGGTGAGCTGCTGAGCGACGTTGGCGCTGGCGGCGGAGGCGACCAGGAACTCCGGGCCCTGGGAGCCGGCGACGCGATGTATCGAGCTTGTCGAGATGATCGCGCCGTACGCCTCCCGGTCCTCGATCGCCTCGACCGCCTCCTCGCGGTCCGCGACAGCGGTGATCTCGAAGGCGTCATCCCCCGCGTTGGCGGCGAGCTGGGACTCGATCTGGGTGACCGCGGCCTCGGGGCCGGCGACGACCAGCGGCAGCGACCTGGGCTCCAGCTCGCTGGTGGGCCAGGCGAACGCGGAGATGAGCAACGTGAGCAAGGTGACCAGACCGAGGCTGAGCCCGATCACGGCTTTGACTGACTTGGGCATATCGGATTCCTTCTCAAAACGAATGTTCATTCTCTTTGGGGCACACCTTCCTCCTTCTGTTCCGATTTATCAAGAATGAGTGTTCGTTTTCTTTTGAGGTACGCTTCATCACATGCCCAAGGTCAGCGACGAGCACCGCACCGAGAAGCGCCAGCAGATCATCGCGGCGACGCTGCGCTGCGTGGAGCGCGACGGCTTCCACAAGACGACGATGGCCGCCGTCGTGCAGGAGTCCGGTCTCTCCGCCGGCTCGGTCTACACCTACTTCCGCGGGAAGCACGAGATCATCCACGCGATCGCTGCGTCCGGCGTGACCGGTATCAAGGACGCGATCAACGGCCTCATCGCCGAGGCCGCCCGTTCGGGCGCAGCCCCTCCCCGGCCCGAACGGGCGATCGAGACCGCCACCCAGCACCTCCTGGATCTCTCCGAGGAGTTGGGGATCAACCTTCCCCGCATCGCCCTGCAGACCTGGGCCGAGGCCGCCCGCGACCCCGAGTTCCTCGCACTCATGGCTCCCGAGGCGCGCGGCATCCGGGCCGCCTGGCGCCGCTACGCCGAGGCAGCCATCGATGCTGGGCAGTTCCGCGAGGGCGCCGACCCCGAGAAGATCGCGATGGTGCTCACCGGTCTGCTTCCCGGCTTCATCCTGCAGCGCGTCGTGATCGGCGATGTGACCCCGAAGGCGTACGCGGCAGGGCTCACCGATCTGCTCGACTACCCCCAGCGAGCGACCCAGTAACGCACCCCGAACGGGTCGCCGTCGTAGTCGACTGCCACCGTGTCGACGCTGCGCAGCAGGTCGGCGGCCTCGATGATCGGGCCGACGTCGGCCCAGAGCTCATCGGCGAACCCGAGATCGAGCGCGCTGAGCGCCTCGGGGTCGGGCGTGACCAGAGACTTGCTGAGCGCCTCGTCGAACCCGGCGGCCCGCGGGTCGAGGTGTCCCGGCGCCTTCTCGCTGCGGCGGGCCGAGCCGTTGCCGACGATGAGGTACGCCGCCTCACCGCTGGTCACCGGAGCCGTCCCGACCTCGGCCAGCAGCGAGGAGGCCACCCGGGCACCCTGCGCACCGGCGATCACGCGTACGTCCTCGCCCAGCCAGGCCACCGCGGCCAAGCAGGCAGCACGGAGCTCATCGACCGGGTCGTCGAGCGAGGCGTACTCCGGCAGCAGGGCCAGGCATCCCGGAACCAGCGCCACTCGAGTCACTGCAGTCCCCTGATCGCTCGCTTCGGACGTCGCCGGCCGGCGATCGTCCAGACCATGTCGACGGTCTGCCGGGTCTCCGGGACCTGGTGGACGCGGTAGATGCGAGCACCGGCCAGCGCGCAGACCGAGGTAGCGGCCAGGGTGCCGAGGAGGCGCTCTCCGACCGGCACATCGAGCGTCTCCCCCACGAAGTCCTTGTTGGAGAGGGAGACCAGCACCGGCCAGCCGGTCGCGACCATCTCGCCGAGCCGGCGAGTGATCTCGAGCGAGTGGAAGGTGTTCTTCCCGAAGTCGTGGGCCGGGTCGATGACGATCGAGTCCTTCGCGACGCCGGCGTCCAGGGCACGCTGGGCGTAGCCGAGGGTCGAGTCGATCGCGTCACGGACCACGTCGTCGTACTCGATCCGGTAGGGCCGCGTCCGGGGCGTCACGCCTCCGGTGTGGGTGCACACGATCGCGGCGCCGTGGGCCGCGGCGACGTCGACGAGCTCCGGGTCGGCCCCGCCCCAGGCGTCGTTGATGACGTCGGCACCGGCCGCGCACACCGCGTCACCCACCTCGGCGCGCCAGGTGTCCACCGAGATCACCAGCGCCGGGAACTCCTCGCGCACCCGGGCGACGAAGTCGACCACGCGGGCCTTTTCCTCCGCGGCGCCGATCTCGGCCCCGGGCGCTGCCTTGATCCCGCCGATGTCGACGATCTCCGCGCCTTGGGAGGCCACCAGACGTACGCGCTCGAAGGCCGCGTCCTCGGCCCAGGTCGCACCCTTGTCGAAGAACGAGTCCGGGGTGCGGTTGACGATCGCCATCATCAGCGCCTCGTCATCACCGAAGGCATGTCGTCCCAGGCGCAGCATCAGGCGACCATACCGCCCGAGCCGCCGCGCACCGGGGGCCGCTCCAGGAGGCTCACGGAGCGGTCGACGACCTTGGTCGAGCCGTCGATCGGGATGTACTGCCGCATCTCGACGTCGTCGCCCACCGGACCGGTGCCGAGGCGGCGCGACATCATGCCCACGATCTGGGTCGCCATCAGGCCGAGATCGAAGAGATCCTGGTGGCTGTGGTCGCGCTGGCCCAGGTCGACCTGGGCGATCGCGTCCATCCCTCGCGTGTCCAGGGTGTCGACGAGGGCGGCGAGCTCCACGCCGTAGCCGATCGGGACCCGCAGCCGTTCGAACAGCGAGCGCCGGATCGACCACTCCCCCGCCAGCGGCTGGATCAGGTCCCGCAACGGCCTGCGGTGGAGGGCCAGCAGCGGGCGGGCGACGAGCTCGGTGACCCGGCCGCCGTCGAGACCGTGCTCTCCCGGGCGCCGGTAGAAGCCCTTGACCAGCTCGATCGTCGGATTGTTGACAAGGGGGCCGATCAGGCCGCGTACGAAATGGGTGTCCCAGTCGGTCAGGTCGGCGTCCATGAAGACGATCAGCTCGCCGGTGGTCACGAACTGCGACTTCCACATCGCCTCACCCTTGCCAGGGTAGGAGCCGAGCTCGGGCCGGATCGCGGCCGAGGCGTAGACGTCGGCCCCGGCGTCGGCCGCGATCCGCGCGGTGTCGTCGGACGAGTCGGAGTCGATGACGACGAGCTCGTCGACCAGATCGGAGGTCTCCATCAGGCTGGTGCGCAGCTTGTCGACCAGGCCGCCGACGGTCGCGGCCTCGTTGCGCGCCGGCACCACGAGGCTCACCCGCTGCCCCTGCTTGGCCGCGACGAGGTCGGCCAGCGACCAGTCGTCCCAGTGATGGGTGTTGTTCTCCGACCACGACATGCCCAAACCCTATCGACGGTGTCCTCGAACACCGGACCGATACCCGACCCGTCCGGCTCCCAGCCGTCGCTACTGTGCGTCGTCGTGCGAGCGCGCGAAGGTGAGGATCTCGTCGGTGGCGCCGTTCATCCAGACGTCCTGGCAGGCCTGCGCCATCTCCTCGAGGCCGTCGACGATCGTGCCGAAGACGTTGCCCGGCACCCATCCCTGGTCGCCGTTGATGAGCAGGTTGTTGCGGCCGTAGAAGAGGGCGAGGTCGACGATCTCGGTCATCCCTCCCGGTCCGCGGTCCTCCGGGTAGCCGTAGGACGGGTTGCCGAGGTCGTCGGAGGAGAAGGCGAAGTAGCACAGGTCGCCGGGGATCGGGGTGACCGTTGTGTTCTCCTTGCCGGGCTCCTTCGCGGCGAAGGCGGGCACGAGGTTGTAGATCTCGTTGCGGGCGTACTTGCCGTGGAAGACCTGTCCGCTCAGCGGCAGTGCGTCCCACACGGCGCCGGCCGTGCGTGGTGCCTCCTCGTCGAGCAGGCGGGCGAGACAGGAGACACCGCGGCGCTCCAGGGTGACGGTGATGTAGCGGCTCATCGCGCTCCTCGAGGATTGTCGACAGGTCGGACGAACAGCTCACCGCTGGCCCGCTCGTAGGCCCGCGCCGCGCGCAGCACCCGGGCGTCGTCGTGGCGGGCACCGACGATCTGGAGGCCGACGGGCAGCCCCGCCTCGGTGGTGCCGCAGGGCACACTCGCCGCAGGCTGCTGGGTCATGTTGAACGGGTAGGTGTAGGGCGTCCAGCTCGGCCACCACTGCGAGGGCCAGCCCTTGGGCGCCTGCAGCCCCAGCTCGAAGGCGGTGATCGGCATGGTCGGGGTGACCAGCAGGTCGTACGTCTCGTGGAACCGCCCCATCAACCGGCCGAGGTCCATCCGGACCGCGGTGGCGTCCAGGTAGTCGGCCGCGGAGCCGCGGCCCTTGGTCTCGATGCCTTCGCGCAGCAGCGGGTCGATCTTGTCGATCGCGCCGGGAGGATAGGCGTCGAGCACCTTCGCCGCTCCGCAGAACCAGAGCACCTCGAACGCCTCGACCGGGTCGGTGAAACCGGGGTCGACCTCCTCGACCTGGGCGCCCGCCGACTCGAGCACGGCGACTGCTTCGCGGACCAGCTGCTCGACCTCCGGGTCGTTCTCGACGTACCCGAACGTGGGCGAGAACCCGATCCTCAACCCTTCGACACCGTCCTCCAGGCCGGCGAGGAAGGAGGCACGCGGCGTGGGCATCGCCGACCAGTCGCGGGAGTCGAAGCCGGCGATCACGTCGAGGAGCGCGGCCGCGTCGGTCACGGTCCTGGTCATCGGACCGGCGTGCGAGAGGGTGCCGAAGGGGCTGGCGGGATGGAGTGGGATCAGTCCGTAGGTCGGCTTGATCGTCACCGTGCCGGTGAAGGAGGCCGGGATCCGGACCGAGCCACCGCCGTCGGTGCCGAGCGCCCACGGACCCATGCCGAGACCGACCGCCGCCGCGGCACCGCCGCTGGAGCCGCCCGCGGTCAGGCCGGGGTCCCAGGGGTTGCCGGTCGAGCCGTAGCGGAGCGAGTCGGTGACGCCCTTCCAGGCGAACTCGGGAGTCGTCGTCTTCCCGGTGATCACGGCGCCGGCCTCGCGCAGCCGCGCGACCGCGGGTGCGTCCTCGGGCCACGGCCCGGCCTCGTCGATGAGCCAGGTGCCGCGGATCGTCGGCAGTCCTGCGGTCCACAGGATGTCCTTGACCGAGGTCGGTATGCCGTCGGCGCTGCTGAGTGGATGCCCGGCCCGCCACCTCTCGGTGGACGCGGTCGCCTGCGCCAGCGCGCCATCGGGGTCGACCCGGACGAACGCGTTCACCGCGGGGTCGTGATCCTCGATCGTGTCGAGCACCGACCGTGTCGCGTCGAGCGGGGTGAAGGCGCCCGAGCGGTAACCCGCCACCAGCTCGGCGGCGGTCAAGGCGCTGAGCTCCGCGCCGGCCTCGGGCATCTGGTCGGCCATGAACTCTCTCACTCCTTCGCGACGACGAAGCCGCGCTGCTTGTCGACGACGTTCAGCAGCGGCTCGCCGCTCAGCCAGCGCCGGGCGTTGTCGACGAACTGGTCCGCCAGCGCATCCCGCCAGCCCTCGTAGTCGCCGGACATGTGTGCCGAGACCGCCACCCCCGGCATGCTCCACAACGGACTCTCGGGCGGCAGCGGCTCGACCTCGAAGACGTCCAGGGACGCCGCCTCGACCGGGCCGTCTCGGAGCGCGGAGACGAGCGCGGCCTCGTCGACGATCTGCCCGCGCCCGACATTGACCAGGTGGCTGCCCGGCTTCATCGCGGCGAGCACATCTTCGCTGATCAAGCCACGGGTCTCGTCGGTCAGCGGCGCCGTGACGACGACGTGGTCGGCCCAGCCGACGTGTGCGGCCAGGTCGGCGCTGGCGAGGACCTCGCCGAAGTCGGGATCACCGCTGCGGGCAGTGCGGCCGGCACCGCGTACGTCCATCCCGGCCGCGCGCAGCAGCCGGGCCGTCTCGCGACCGATCGCGCCGGCGCCGACCACGAGCGCGGTCTCGGCGCTGATCAGCCGAGTCTCGCGGCGCAGCCACTTCCGGGCCGACTGCAGGTCGTGGCTGAGGTGGATGTCCTTGGCCACGGCCAGGATCGAACCGAGCACGAACTCCGCCATCGCTCGGTCGAAGATCCCGCGGGCGTTGGTGACGACCACGTCGGCGGCGACCAGCTCCGGGAACAGCAGCTTGTCGACCCCTGCGGCGGCGACATGGAGCCAGCGCAGCGAGCCGGCGCTCGGCCAGGCGTCACGGACGGCCTCGGAGAAGTAGTCCCACAGCAGCAGCGCCTCGGCTCCGCGAAGCGCTTCGGCCAGGCCGGCGGCATCGGTGTAGGTGAGCTCGGCATCCGCCTCGAGGCGCTCCATCCCAGCGGGTCTGCCGCCGTCAGGCGGACAGAGGATCGTGATCGCGGGGCGCCGGGACGTCTCCAAGAAAAATCCTCCGTCGCATCGACACACCTCCGCAATAATCCGAGACTACGCTAGGAGAGGCGATTGCAGATTGTCAACAATCTTAGCGAGGTGCGATGTCCCCGACGGTACGCATCGCCGTGGTCGTTCCGCATGACATGGTGCTCGACCACGAGCTGTGGCGGTGGGCCCCGGCCGATACCTGCCTGCTCTTCAACCGAACGCCCTTCACCGACCGTGCGGTCACCCTCGAGATGGCCGAGGAGATCAGCGAGACCGCGGCCGTCGAGCAGGCCGTACGCGACCTCGCGGCCGCCGATCCCCACCTCTACGTCTACGCCTGCACCTCCGGCAGCTTCGTCCACGGCCGGCACGGCGAGCGGCGGCTGGCCGCGGCGATGAGCCGCGCCGGCGGCGCACCCGCGATCACCACCTCCGGCGCGGTGCTGGAGGCGCTCTCCGCTCTCGGCGTCTCCCGGGTCGCGGTCGCGACCCCCTACGACGTCGCGCTCGCCGCCAGGTTCGGCAGCTTCCTGGCCGAGTCCGGGGTCACCGTGGTGAGCACCGGCGACCTCGGCCTGGGCCACCACATCTGGGAGGTTCCCTACGAGACCACGCTCGCCCTGGTGCGGGCCGCCGACACCGACGCCGCCGAGGCGGTCGTCGTCTCGTGCACGAACCTGGCGACGTACGACATCATCGGCCGGCTCCAGGCCGAGCTCGGAAAGCCGGTGATCTCCGCGAACAGGGCGACCATGGAGGCAGCGCTCCGGATGGTCGGGCGAACCCCGCCTTCCGCAGAGGATCTGTTGGGGCATGCCTCATGACCCGGCCACCGGTCATCGGGCTGCTCTATCCCGGCTACGCGGCCGAGGACGACTTCCCGGCACTCGAGAACGCGCTCGGCGGTGCGATCTGGCTGCCGCTGGTCCACACCTCCATGGGTCGCGACGAGCACACCGTCGAGGCCCTCCTCGACACCGGCTCCGAGGACCGGCTCGCCGCCGGAGCCGATGCGGTCGCGGTCCACTCCCCCGACGCAGTGATCTGGGCGTGCACCTCGGGCAGCTTCGTCTACGGCCCGGACGGTGCCGCAGCCCAGGCCGCCGCGATCAGCAAGCGTCTCGGCGTCCCCGCCTCGTCGACCTCGATCGCGTTCGTCGAGGCAGCCAGGGCCCTCGGGCTCGGTGAGGTCGCCGTCGCCGCCTCCTATCCCGAGGATCTGGCCGGACACTTCAGCTCCTTCCTGGCAGCGGGCGGGATCGACGTGGTCTCCTTCGGTGCCAGCGGGATCTTCTCCGCCGTCGACGCCGGCCGTCTCAGCCCCGACGAGGTCCTCGAGATGACCTTGGCCGTCGACGTTCCCGAGGCCGAGGCCGTCCTCGTCCCCGACACCGCGCTGCACACGCTGACCTGCATCGATACGTTGGAGAAAGCTCTCGAGAAACCCGTGCTGACGGCCAACCAGGTGACCGTCTGGGAGGGCCTGCGCCTCGCCGGGTCGCCCCGCCCCCTGCCCGGGCTCGGGGCGCTCTTCAGGTAAAGTCGCGGCTTTACATAAACCTCCCGTCACACCCCACGCCACCTAGCCATGGCGCACAGAGAGCGCTAACGTGGCGCGAATTGTTGACAAACCTACAGTCGACACTGCGGGTCAAACGCGGTCCCCAGCCATCAATCACACCGAATAGGTGAGAAGAAATGTCAGGAACCCCAACCATCCCCTCCGACGAGGCACAACCCGACAAATCAAAGCTCCGAAGAGCCATCACCGGCTCAGCGGTCGGCAATGCGACAGAGTGGTTCGACTACGGCGCCTTCGCCTACGTCGCGACCGAGATCACCGCCAACTTCTTCCCCGAGCAGGGCTTCACGGGCACCGCGCTGACCTTCGCGATCTCCTTCATCCTCCGCCCGCTCGGCGGCATCTTCTGGGGCCCGCTCGGCGACCGCATCGGGCGCCAGCGTGTCCTCGCAATGACGATCATCCTGATGGCGGCTGCCACATTCTGTGTGGGCTTGCTCCCGACGTACGACTCGATCGGCATCTGGGCCGTGGTCCTGCTCGTGCTGCTCCGGGTGATCCAAGGCTTCTCGACCGGCGGCGAGTACGGCGGCGCTGCGACGTACATGGCCGAGTGCGCACCCGACAAGAAGCGCGGCTTCTACGGCAGCTTCCTGGAGTTCGGCACGATCGTCGGCTTCACCGCCGCCATCGCCGTCGTCTTCACCACCGAGTCGATCATCGGTGACGCCGCCATGACCGAGTGGGGCTGGCGGATCCCGTTCCTGATCGGTGGTCCGATCGGCCTCATCGGCCTCTACATCCGGACCAAGCTCGAGGAGACGCCGGTCTTCCAGGAGCTCGAGACGCAGGACGCAGTCGAGGGCGGCGCCGGCGCCGCGCTGAAGGACCTCTTCTCGCTGTTCTGGAAGCCGATCCTGACCCTGATCGGCCTGGTCGCCGCGCTCAACATCGCCAACTACACCCTGCTGGCCTACATGGCGACCTACCTGCAGGAGGAAGCAGGCTTCAGCAGCACCGATGCCGACCTGCTGGTCATCTTCGGGCAGATCGCGATGCTGGTCTTCCTGCCGATCGCCGGAGCGCTCTCGGACAGGGTCGGCCGCAAGCCGATGTGGGGCGGCTCCTTCATCGGGCTGATCGTGCTGTCGGTCCCGATGTTCCTCCTGATCGGTCAGGGCTTCTGGCCGGCGGTCCTCGGGTTCACGGTGCTGGGCATCGTCTACGTCGCCCAGCTCGCGACCATCTCGGCGACCTTCCCGGCGATGTTCCCCTCGCAGGTGCGCTACGGCGGCATGGCGATCGGCTACAACATCTCCACCGCCGCCTTCGGTGGCACGGCCCTGTACGTCAACAACGCGCTGATCGGCGCCACCGGCGACGTGCTGATGCCGGCCTACTACATGATCGCCGGATCCGTGGTCGGTCTGATCGCGCTGTTCTTCGTCGTCGAGACGGCCGGCAAGTCGATCCGGGGCACTGAGATCCCGGGTACGCCGGAGTCCGAGGCGGAGCTCGCCGAGCTCGACAAGGCCCAGACCCTCTGACCGGCAACTGCTGACGAGCGGGCCGAGCGCATCCCACGTGCCCGGCCCGCTCGCTGGTCTTTCCACCCCACGAACCCGGCCACATGCAATGATTGTCAACAATCAGAACTCTTTCTCGGTGACCCATCGGAGACCACGTTGACAGCGACATCGAGCTTCGAACCCGTGCACAGAGAGTCGACGGCCTCCGTCATCGCTCGCCAGCTGCGCACGGCGATCATGGAGCGCACTCTGCAGCCGGGTGCACAGCTGAGCGAGACCGCTCTCTCGGCCCAGTTCGGCGTCAGTCGTGGCCCGCTGCGCGAGGCGATGCAGCGCCTGGTCCAGGAGGGCCTGCTCCGCAGCGAGCCCAACCGCGGGCTCTTCGTGATGGAGCTCGACGAGGCCGACATCCGAGACATCTACCTGGCCCGGGCAGCCGTCGAGGGTGCCGCCGCCACGATGATCGCCAAGGCCCGGGTCCCCGCGGCGCTGCGCGAGCTCCGCGCCGCCTGCGACGCGATGACCAAGTCCCTCGAGCTGGGCGACCCGGCGGCGCTGAGCGACGCCGACTTCCGCTTCCACGACGTACTCGTGCAGTGCTCTGGGAGCCGGCGCCTGGCCCGGATGCACCAGACCCTGATCGTCGAGACGCGGATGTGCCTGACCGCCCTGGAGGGCACCTACCAGCAGCCGCTCGAGCTGGTCGAGGAGCACATCCAGATCGTCGACGCCATCGAGGCCGGCGACGTGAAGCTGACCCTCAAGCGCGTCGAGCTGCACATGGATGAGGCGCTGCGGCGCCTCATCCACGCCGAGGACGACGACGAGGGCTACGTCTAGATCACATCGCGATCCCGACGTACTTGGTCTCGAGGAACTCCTCGATCCCGGTACGCCCGCCCTCCCGCCCCAGTCCCGAGGCCTTGACGCCGCCGAAAGGGGCTGCGGGGTTGGAGACCACGCCCTGGTTGAGCCCGACCATGCCGGACTCGAGCGCCTCGGCGACGCGCAGGCCACGTCGGAGGTCGTTGGTGAAGACGTAGTTGACCAGGCCGTACTCGGTGTCGTTGACCGCCTCGACCACCTCGTCCTCGGTGTCGAACGGCGTCAGCGGCGCGACCGGCCCGAAGATCTCCTCGCTGCCCATCTTCGCCGAGGCGGGGACGCCGGTGAGCACGGTCGGCGGGTAGAAGTAGCCCGGCCCGTCGGGGGCCGTGCCGCCGGTCAGCACCCTCGCGCCGCCGGCCACCGCGTCGTCGACCAGGGTCTGCACCTTCTCCCTGGCCGCCTCGTCGATGAGCGGCCCGACGCGTACGCCCTCCTCGACGCCACGGCCCACGGGCAGCTCGGACATCGCCTTGGCGAGCCGGTCGCCGAACTCCTCGATGACAGAGCGCTGGACGAAGATCCGGTTGGCGGCCGTGCACGCCTCCCCCGTGTTGCGCATCTTCGCGGCCATCGCGCCCGCGACCGCCTCGTCGATGTCGGCGTCCTCGAAGACGACGAAGCCGGCGTTGCCGCCGAGCTCCATGGACGTACGCAGCACCTGCTCCGCGCTCTGGGCGAGCAGCACCCGCCCGACCGCCGTGGAGCCGGTGAAGGAGAGCTTTCGGATCACGCCGGAGCGCAGCAGCGGCTCGGTCAGCTCACCTGGCCGGGTCGTCGGCAGAATGTTGACAACGCCGTCGGGCACGCCTGCCTCACGCAGGATCTCCCCCAGCGCCAGCATCGAGAGCGGCGTCTGCTGGGCCGGCTTGATGATGCTGGTGCAGCCGGCCGCGATCGCCGGGCCGATCTTGCGGGTGCCCATCGCCATCGGGAAGTTCCACGGCGTGATCAGCAGCGCCGGCCCGACCGGCTGCTTCGTGATCAGGAACCGGGAGCCGCCGGCGGGCGCGGTCTGGTAGCCGCCCTCGATCCGCACCGCCTCCTCGGCGAAGTGGCGGAAGAACTCCGCGGCGTACGCGATCTCGCCCCGCGCCTCGGCCAGCGGCTTGCCCATCTCGAGCGTCATCAGCAGGGCGAGGTCGTCGATCCGCTCGTGCAGGAGGTCGAACGCGGCCATCAGCATGTCCGCGCGGGCGCGCGGCGCGGTCGCGGCGAACTCCTTCTGCGCCCCTGCAGCGGCGTCGAGCGCACGGCGGCCGTCTTCGGGGGTCGCGTCGGCGACCGCACACAGCGTCTCCCCCGTCGAGGGGTCGAGCACGTCTAAGGTCGCGCCGTCGCTCGCATCCATCCACTGACCGGCGACGAGGAGCCCCTTCGGCACCTCTGCCACGACCCGTGCCTCGTTCGGTTCTCCGCCCATCACGCATCAGCCTCCAAGGTCAGCATCCGGCCGTCCGCCTGACAGCCACCCAACGCTGGCCTAGTGTAGTAGCGGGCCGGATTGTCAACAATCGACAGGAGTTCACCATGGCCAAGCTCTCCCCCATCCTCAAGCAGGCAACTCCGGTCGTGGCGGCTCGCGGCGAAGGCGTCCAGCTCTTCGACGAGGACGACCGCCGCTATCTCGACTTCACCGCCGGCATCGGCGTGACCAGCACCGGACACAGCCACCCGAAGGTCGTCGAGGCCACCCAGCGCCAGATCGCCAACCTGGTCCACGGGCAGTACACGACGGTCAGGCACCGCCCGCTCCTCGACCTGGTCAACCGCCTCGGCCCCGTCCTCCCCGAAGGACTCGACAGTCTCTTCTTCGCCAACTCCGGCTCGGAGGCCGCCGAGGCCGCGATCCGGCTGGCCCGCCAGGCCACCGGCCGCCCGAACATCGTCGTCTTCCACGGCGGCTTCCACGGCCGGACCGTCGCGGCCGCCTCGATGACCACCTCGGGCACCAAGTTCCGCGCCGGCTTCAGCCCGCTGATGGCCGGCGTCGTGGTCTCCCCCTTCCCCGACGCACCCCACTTCGGCTGGCCGCAGGAGCAGGCGACCGAGTTCGCGCTGCGCCAGCTCGACTACACGCTGCAGACCCAGAGCGCCCCTGCCGACACGGCGGCGTTCCTCGTCGAACCGGTCCTCGGCGAGGGCGGCTACGTGCCCGCCGACGAGACCTTCCTCAACGGCCTGCGCGAGCGCGCCGACCGGCACGGCATCCTGCTCATCATCGACGAGGTGCAGACCGGCTTCGGCCGCACCGGCGAATTCTGGGGACACGACTATTTCAACCTACGTCCCGACATCATCATGACTGCCAAGGGCCTGGCCTCCGGGTTCCCGCTCTCCGCGATCGCGGCGAGCGAGGCGCTGATGTCGAAGGCCTGGCCCGGCTCGCAGGGCGGCACCTACGGCGCCAACGCCGTCGCCTGCGCCGCGGCCCTGGCGACCCTCGACGTCATCGAGGAGGAGGGTCTGGTGAGGAACGCCGCCGAGCGCGGCGCCGAGCTCCGCTCCGCCCTGGAGCAGGTCGCGAGCAAGCACGAGGCGATCACCGACGTACGCGGCCTCGGGCTGATGCTCGGCAACGAGTTTCGCACCCCTGACGGTGAGCCCGACGGCGCCACCGCCGCCGCGGCCCAGCAGGAGGCCGCCCGGCGTGGACTGCTGCTGCTCACCTGCGGCGCCTGGGGCCAGGTGGTGCGGTTCATCCCCGCGCTAGTCGTCGACTCCGCGGCCATCGACGAGGCCGCCGGCCTCTGGGCCCAGTCCGTCGACACCGTCCTCGGCTGACCGCGTGGATCACGAGATGACGTACGACCTCGAGCGACTGCTCCGCTGGGAGCAGGCAGGCGCGACCTGGGAGGCGATCTGGCCGCGCCCCGGCGAGGTCACCATCGTGCTGTGCACCTGCGACAGCGGCGAGGAGGTCGACCGCTACACCTCAGCGGCGCCGGACCTGCTCGATCACGTGAGGAGTCACTCGGAGGAGTGATATCCGGTTGCCCACAGCGTACGCGCTCTCGAATGATGGCCGGATGACTCCTACCGAGGTGTGGCCGCTGTTCGGCCTGGTGATCCGGACCCCGCGCCTGGAGCTGCGGCTGCCGACCGAGGGCGAGCTCGCGCGGCTGGCGCAGGTCGCGGCAGACGGCGTGCACGAGCCGACCCAGCGGCCGTTCCTGACTCCGTGGGCAGAGCGGCCACCGCTGGAGCGGGCCCGCCACGTGATGCGCGGCGCCTGGTCCAGCCGGGGCGACTGGACGCCCGACGACTGGAGCCTGGGGCTGGCCGCCTTCCTCGACGGCGACCCGATCGGGGTCGTGTGGGTCTCGGCGAGCGAGTTCGCCACCCGGCGCGAGGTCAGCACCGCGTCCTGGCTCGGCCTGGCCCACCACCGCCGCGGCTACGGCACCGAGGCCCGCCTCGGCGCCCTGACCCTGGTCTTCGACCACCTCGGCGGTGCCTACGCCACCTCCGAGGCCTTCCCCGACAACGCCGCCTCGGTCGGGGTGTCGACCAAGCTCGGCTACGAGCCCGACGGCGTCTCCCGCGACGTACGCGACGGCGAGGTGCTCGTCTCCCATCGCCTCCGGCTCGGCAGGGAACGGTGGCAGCTCAACGACCGCAGCGAGATCGAGGTCACCGGCCTGGCGCCGTGCCTGGCGCTGTTCGGCATCGCGTAGACCGGCTCAGCGCAAGAAGCAGAACACGAGGACGGCCGCGCACAGGACCAGGGAGAAGGTGGCGTTGAGGAACAGGTTGCGGCCGATGTCGCGGGCTCGGATGTGTGCCGATACGGCGAGCACGAAGTAGACGACGAGCGCCGCGCTGGTCAGCGCCCCGACGTACGGCACCCACAGCCCGGCGACCAGGCCGGCGGTCGCGGCGACCTTGACCCACGGCATCACCGGCCACAGCGCCCGCGGCAGCCCGACGTCGGTGAAACACTGGGCGATGAAGCCGACCGGCTTGAAGCACAGCGCCGCGTCGCCGATCTGGATCACCGCGAGCAGCACGACCGGCCACCATGGGTCCGGAAGATCGTTGACGTACGCCTCGACCACCCCGCCCAGATCGTCCCGCCCCGCCGCGTACATCCCGGTGACGACGAGCGTCGCCAGCGAGAGCGCGAGTCCACCGACCGCACGGCCCAGGCTCCGGTCCCCCACCCGCAGGTGCGCACCGATCGCGAGCACGAAGAAGACCACGAACCCGGCGGCCGCGACGATCCCGACGGCCGGGACCGCCAACCCGGCGACCAGGCCCAGGAAACCCACGCCGTACGACGCCCCGATCGGGAACCTCAACCATTCCATCGGCACCGAGAGCCGTTGAGCCTCGGTCACCGGTATCCGGTGACCGGTCAGGTTGAGCACCGCCCCGCCGAGCGCGGCGATCGAGGCGATGAGCGTCAGGATGAGATAGGTAGCCGTCATGGCCATCCAGACACCGGCGGCCGCCCAGCTGTGACGCGGACCTACCTGCTCAGCAGCCCCGCGATCGCGCCGAGCCCCGCGAGGCCCGCGTCACGGACGGCCACCACCGCGCCGTTCTCGACCTGGCCGAGCGCTCCGACCAGCCTGGATGCCCGTACCAGCCGCTGGGTCGCTGGCCGCCGAGTGCGGTCGTAGGCCACCAGCGCACTCTCGACGCGGGCATGGCCGGCGAGCTGCGCGGCCAGCACTGCGGCGTCCTCGATCGCGGCGCAGGCGCCCTGGCCGAGGTTGGGCGTCGACGCGTGCGCGGCATCACCGAGGAGCACGACCCGCCCGTGGTCGAACCGCTTCAGCGGCAGCCGCAGGTCACAGATGTCTCCGCGGAGCACGGCGCTCGGCGGCGTCGCCGCCAGCAGCTGCGGGATCGGCTCGTGCCAGTCACCGACCAGCGCGGTGACGTCGGCGTGGTGGTCCCCGCCGGTCTCCCCCGCCGGCCGGTTGGCGGTCACGAACCAGTACGTCCGGCCATCCACCAGCGGGACATAGCCGACGCGCACCCCGGTCCCCCAGGTCTCGCCGCCCGTGGTCGACGCCTCACCCGGCACCGGCTCCGCGGTGACGCCGCGGTAGGCGGTGTAGCCGGCATGACGTACGTCCTCACGCTGGTGCAGCTCGTTCCTGATCCTGCTGCGGATCCCGTCGGCGGCGACCACCACGTCGGCGGGGCCGCGACCGTCGACGTCGTCGAGATCAGCCAGACCCGTGACGGTCACCCCGGTGCGTACCTCGATCCCCTCGCGCGTCTCCAGCTCGCCCACCAGAGCCTCGTGCAGCCGCGCCCGATGCACCATCACCGGTGTCCGCTCGGCGGCGTCGGCACCCACCTTCGCCAGCCAGCGCCCGTCGGGCCGCCGCAACCCCGCCTGGATCGCCGGCCGGGTCCCGTCCACGAGCCGATCCGCGACCCCGAGATCGGCGAGGATCTTCCATGCCCGCGGCCAGATCGAGAGGCCGGCGCCGACCTCGCCCAGCTCCGGCGCACGCTCCAGCACGGTCACCTGCCATCCCACCCGGGACAGCGCGAGCGCCGTCGTGAGCCCGCCGATCCCCGCACCGACCACCAGGGCACTCCGGCTGCTCGTCGATCCATTCACGACGCGAATCTAGCCGACGTCGCCGACCTCGGCCCGGGACGACGAGCTCGTACGTCACTGCCGCACTGGTGAGGCCGAGCCTGCTACGGCCCAGGCGTCCAGTCTGTGCCCGGGAGACCGCCCTGCGGCAAGGTGAAGGCGTATCCCTCGGCAAGCTTCTCCGGGAGCACCGTCTCGACCGCGTCGACGGTGTTCTCACGGTTGCCACCGCCGTCGTGGGCCAGGGCCACCGCGCCGGGCCGGATCGCCGCGCGGAGGTTGCTCGCCAGCGACTCCTCGGAGAGGTCGTTGCCGTCCCAGTCGAAGATCACGTTGCCCAGCCCGAGCGGCTGCATGCCGAGGGATGCGGCGACCTCTCCGGTGTTGCCCCAGCTGCCGTTGGGAGCCCGGAAGTAGGGCACCTTCTGAGCCGGGTTTCCCAGCACCTCACGGATCGTCGCGAGGTTGGCCTTGAGATCCCGCTCGACCTGGGCGTGCGACCAGCTGCCCATGTCGGCGTAGGACGTGGAGTGGTTGCACAGCGTGTGGCCCCCGGCGACGATGCGCCTCAGGATCTCGGCGCCGCCGGGCGCGGTGATGTTCTGGCCGATGACACAGAACACCGCGGTGACCTGGTGAGCCGCCAGGATCTCCAGCAAGCGATCGGTCTCGCCGGGGTTCGGGCCGTCGTCGAAGGTGAGGGCGGCAACCTTACCCGTGCCTCTGGCTACGGCGAGCGGCGTCGACGTCGGACGGACCGCGCCTCCCGGCACGAACCCGGGGTCCTGGCTGACAGTCATGACGAACTCCTTCGAAATCGTTATCGAGCACGATCGAGACGGAACTGATCCGTGTCAAGAGTCGAGTCGTTCCCGCAAGGCTGAGTACTCGCACTCATGCGCTCCGCAGCCCGATCAGCGAGGCTGGAGACATGAAGCTTCTCGTACGCCTCGCCGTGATCCTCGGCGGCAGCCTCCTGTTCTCGATCGTGATGACCAACCTCTTCCCGACCGAGGACGCGAACATCGGCGCCGGCCTGATCTACTTCGTACTGCTCCTCACCGTCTCGGGAATCTGGGGGCTGTGGGATGGCCACCACGCGAAGGCCCTCCCGCCCGTCTTCGTACGCTGGGCGCTGATCGCCTGCGTGGTCGGGCTCAGCGGCCCGTTCCGGATCTGGTTCGAGGAGGGTCGCGACTTCGGGGTCCTGTGGAGCGACCTGTTGAACCTGACCCCGTTCCTCGCCGGACTCGTCCTCGCCCCGGCGGCGGTGGGGATCGGCATCGGCTACGCCCTCAACGCCGGCCGGAGGGTCGCCCGGAGCACGCCGCACCAGCCGTCCCTCTAGGCTCTCTCCCAGCAGTCGACCCAGAGGAGCCCAGATGACCACCTTCCGTGAGGCGATCGAGGCCAAGGACATGGACGCCGTGGAGGCGATGCTCGCCGACGACGTCGTGTTCACCAGCCCGGTCGCGTTCAAGCCCTACCCCGGCCGGGCGATCACCGCCGCGATCCTGCGCGCCGTGGTGAAGGTGTTCGAGGACTTCACCTACGTACGCGAGATCCACGACGGCGTCCACCACGCCTACGAGTTCACCGCCAAGGTCGACGGCCTCGAGCTCAACGGCTGCGACTTCCTCACCTACGACGAGGAGGGGAAGATCGTCGACTTCAAGGTGATGGTCCGCCCGCTGCGTGCCGCCGAGGCCCTCGCCACCCGGATGGGCGAGCAGTTCGAGGAGATCAAGGCCGCCGCCATGCAGGGCTGACGCCGTCAGTCGACGGGTCGTCCCTGCCGCCGCTCCTCGAGCCGCTGCTGCGCCTCGGGCAGGAACTTCAGGCACGGGGCGTCCGCCTCGGGGTGCTTCTGCGTCAGGTGGAAGATCCATCGGTCCATGGCTGCCATGAAGCCGTTGTCCTCGCCGGCGCGATAGGTCGCCCACTTGATCCTGTCCCTGACGACGCACTCCGTGCAGGTGATCTTGTAGACGAACTGCTCCTGCGCGTCGAGGTCGATCCTCACCGTGGCCAGGGGCCCGGCCTGCGAGGCTGCCTTCCGCTCACGAGCGGACCTGCTCGCTGTCATGCTGCACCTCGTTCTGTTCGGGAGACGAAGCCTACGGCAGCCACGCCGGACAGTTCGCCTCGGAGTCAGCACGACGCGGGGTTCAAGCGCGATTGAGATAGCCGGCCAACGCAGTGCGGAGCTCGGCCATGAGCGCATCCCGGCTTGCCGGATCGGGAGCCTCGGTGATCAGCGGCATCATCCCGCGGACGATCTGGATCGCGACGGTGGCGATGCGATCGACGTCTGCCGGGTCGCGCTCGGTCATGAACCGTGCGATCAGCGTCGCGACCGTCTGGTGCATGGCCTGCTGGACCGGAGCGACGGCCTCGCGCATGTCGGCCGGAAGGTCGGATCGTGCGAAGAGGGCCTTGAACCCGGGGCGAGCGAGGCTGAACGCCACCAGCGGACCGACCACGGCGTCGATCGACGCCTCGATCGACGTCCCCTGACCGACGTCCATGATCGTCTGGCGCACACCGGAGAGCTCTGCGGCGTAGTGCTCGCTGAGCGCGCGGGCGATGTCGGCCTTGCTGCTGAAGAACTGATAGAGCGAGCCCGGCGAGATCCCGGCCTCGGCGGCTATCGCGTTGGTCGTCGCCGCTTCCGGTCCTCGTTCGGCGAAGACGACCGCGGCGGCACGCACGATCTCGCGCATGCGCTCTTCCCCACGCGCCTGCCGCTTGCGTGTCCGGATCGGAACCGCAGGATCGGTCATCGTCGCCCTTCCTTGAAATATACGAGTAGGTACTCGTATATTTATCGCGAGCATCTACTCGTAAAACTAGCAGGGAGAGCGCGACAATGGTCGAGCCGATCCGCGAACTGATCCCCACCTCCGCCACCACCACCCCCACCGCGCCGGCATTCCGCTCGACCTGGCTGGCGAAGCTGGGCCGCGTTGTCGCCCGTCGTCCCGGATGGATCCTCGGCATCGCGATCAGCGCGTTGCTCGTTCTCGGGTTCGTCGCCTCCGGGGCGATGTCATCGTTCGTACTGTCTCGCTGGGAGGTGGCGGGCACCGAGTCGGTGGCGGCACAGGACGAGCTCGCCGAGCGCTTCGGCACCGGCACGGCAAACGTCATCCTGCTCGTCGAGGCGACCGGCGGATCGGTCGACGATCCCTCGGTCGAGCGGGAGGCCATGGCCGTCTCCGTCGAGCTCGCCGAGGAGCCGCGGGTGGCGGAGGTCTGGTCCTACTGGTCGACAGGGATGGACCCTTCCATGCGCAGCGACGACGCCGGCTCCGCGGTCGTTCTCGCTCACGTCGCCGGCGACGCGACGAGTGCGCGCGAGGTGATCGCCGACCTGATCCCCGCCTACACAGTCGACGGCGAGACGATCGACGTACGTGTGGCCGGTGGAGAGGCCGCCTCGACCCAGATCAGCGAGCAGGCAGCGCTCGACTTCGTACGCGCCGAGCTGATCATCCTTCCGCTCATGCTCGTACTGCTGCTGATCATCTACCGCCGGCTCAGCTTCGCGCTGCTGACCCTCGCCGTCGGTGTCTTCGCCGTGGTCGGCACGCTGGCCGGACTCCGCGCCCTGACCGGCGTGACCGAGATAGCGTCGTTCGCCGCGAACATCACCCTGGTGATGGGCATCGGCCTGGGCGTCGACTACAGCCTGTTCGTGATCTCCCGATTCCGGGAGGCCCTCGGCGCAGGCCGATCGGTTCCGGAGGCTCTGGCCGAGACCCTGGACACCGCCGGACGTACGGTGATCTTCAGCGGTCTGACGGTCGCGGCTGCGATGTCGATGTTGTTCTTCCTGCCGTACGACTTCCTGCGCTCCTTCGCGTGGGCCGGCGTCCTCACCGTACTCATGGCGGGCATCGGTGCCATCGTCGTCCTCCCGGCCGCGCTCGCCGTCATCGGCGCGCGAATGACCCGGAACGGTCGCACCCTCCCAGCCTCGAGGCCGATCGAGACCGGGCGCTGGTACCGGCTGGGGCAACGGGTCATGGACCGTCCGCTCGCCTGGGGTGGGATCGCGCTGATCTGCCTGGTCGCGCTCGCCGCGCCCGCAGCGGGGGTGCAGATCGGCGTCCCCGACGACCGCGTACTACCTCCAGGACATTCCGTACGCGACACCTACGACCAGCTGCGAGTCGGCTTCTCGGCCGAACCCAACGACGCTCTTCAGGTCGTCAACACCGGCCCAACCGCGGCACCCCAGGACATCGTCGAGTACGCGATCGACCTCTCCACCGTGGACGGGGTCGTGCAGGTCAACTCCCCCGCCGGGGTCTTCGCCGACGGCACCCGCATCGCCACAGCACCTGACCGCCTCGACCAGGCCGACGGGCAGCGTCTCGAGGTGGTCCCGTCAAGCGCTGCGCTCGACGCCGGCGTCCCGTCCGAGCTCGTCCACCAGGTGCGCTCCCTGGACAGCCCCTTCACCGAGCAGGTGGTCGGCGGCGACCCGGCGGAGCTGGTCGACTTCCGCGACGCGCTGATGGATCGTCTCCCACTGGTCGGCGTCCTGATCCTGACGGTCACCTTCGTGCTGCTGTTCCTGTTCAGCGGCAGCCTGCTGATCCCGCTGAAGGCAGTGCTCCTGAACATGGTGAGCATCGCCGTGATGTTCGCGGTGCTCACCGTCGTCTTCCAGAACGGGTTGCTCGCCGATCTCCTCGGCTTCACCCCCATCGGCACCCTCGACCCCGCGTTCCCGATACTCATGTTCTGCGTCGTATACGGGCTGTCGATGGACTACGAGGTGTTCATGGTCTCCCGCATCCGCGAGGAGTACGACCGAACCGGTGACAATCGACAAGCCGTACTCCTCGGCCTGCAACGCTCCGCACCGCTGATCACGGCAGCCGCCGTCACCCTCGCGGCATCCTTCGCCGTCTATGCCTCCGGCGAGGTCATGTATCTGAAGATGATCGGCATCGGTACGGCCGTGGCCATCCTCCTCGACGCCACGATCATCCGCGGTGTCCTCGTCCCGGCAGCCATGCGGCTGGGCGGCAGCGCCAACTGGTACCTGCCGCCCTGGCTCAACCGCCTCTTCGGCCGACTCAGGCTCCGCGAATCGTGACCCGATCAGCAGGCGGTGACCACGTCGAAGCGGCCGCCCGCCCACTCCTGCAGGGTCGTCACGGTGGCGTCGCCCTGTCCCAGGTAGTCCTCCGAGACGTTCGCGTAGAAGGGGTTGTAGGGGTTGGTGCCGTAGGAGTGGGCGCGTCCGGCGGCCTCGTGCTGGGCGTTGGTCGCCGAGCCGCAGTAGAGGCCCGGCTCGGTCGGCGGGTCGGTGGGCTCCTCGGTCGGCGGGTCGGTCGGCTCGGTGCCCCGCTCGACGCGGCGGTTGTTGTCGAAGAAGAAGTCCGTGACGTACGCCGGGTAGTCGATCGAGTTCGTCGTGACGTACGAGCCGCCGGGGCCGCCGCCGGCCGGCCAGTTGTGTCCCATCCCAGTGTTCTGGATCAAGGACACGCGCGGACCGCTGCCGTCCGACCAAAGCGTCCCAGAGCCGGCGGTGTTGTTGCCGGCCAGGCCCGACAGGGAGAAGGACGACTGCGACCCGGCGCTGTAGATCCCGGCCATGACCTGCGCGTTCAGGGTGTTGTAGCCGGGGGCGACGGTGGTGTCGTTGGAGCCGTAGATCACCGAGGTGACCTGGCTGCCGAACCCCGAGGAGGCGGAGCCGGCGAAGGTCCGGCAGGTGTTGGTGACCTGCGACTGCGTCACGGCCACGGACCCGATCTGCCCCGAGGTCGTCCCGACCGAAGGGCCGGCGTTGATCCCGATCCCGGCGAACACGTCGGGCGCGAGGCAGCCCATCACCATCGTCTCGCCGCCGCCCGAGGACAGCCCGGACAGGTAGACCTGGTCAGGATCGATGTCCAGGGCCGGATCGGCGAGCAGATCGCTGACCAGCTGGAGAAGATTGTCGTCGTGTCGCCCCGGCGAGGTCCGGGAGTGGTTGCTGTCGTAGTAGTCCCAGCAGCCGAGGAGTACGCCGCCGTTCGGTGCCGCCGGGATCGCCACGACCATCCCGCGCGCGTCCGCGGTCGCGGCCCAGTTGCCGCCGTCGCGCAGGGCGGCCGAGGTCTGGACGCAGCCGTGCAGGTTGACCATGAGTGCACGCCCGGTGCCGAGCGTCGGAGCGGTGCTGGGGACGTACAGCTGGGTCGTCATCCCGCCAGCCGTCCTCGCCGACCAGGAGCCCGCCGCGGCCGTGGAGGCCTCGGTCGGGGCGATCGCCACGGCCGCTCCCCCGGCCAGCACCAGGCCGAGGCCCGCGAGCGCGGCGCCGATTCGTTGCTGCCGGAACCTGGACGAGATCCGAAACCCGAGACCCATGACCGATCCTCCTGAGCGAGACCAGCCCGCCGCCTCCCGGCAGGCAGACCGACCGTAGATGTGACGCCCGCCACAGGTCTATGTCGACGCGGACCACATTCGGGTGCCCGGACGTGTCGATCCGGCGCCGGTCACCGGTAGAGCTCCTCGTCGATGCTCGCCAGCCGCGACGGGTGAACCCGCTCCCCCAACCCGTAGAACTGCTGAAAGCTCATCACCAGCGGCCGCCAGCGATCAGGATCGATCCGGTGGGCGTGGCCATCGAGACGCAGCTCCGGTGCGATCCGCACCGCAGTCACCGAGACCTCGACGGCAAGCAGCTTCGGCTCACCGAGCTCGTGGAGCGCCGCCACCGTCCCCTCGATGTGCACAGGGCACTCCGCGACCGACGTCGGCAGCACCGTGTCGGATCCGTACGGCGTCAGTCCGGCATGCGCGTACTTGTCGGACACGTGCACATACCCGCGCTCGGCCTTCGCCGCCGACATCGCCGGGTTGCCCGTGGTCAGCGCGAGCCGGTCTACCTGGGTGACGAGGTCGACGCTCGGAAGGTTGAGCACGATCTCCGGCCGCTCCCTCACGTTCCGCGCCGTCTGCGACGACCCGCCGATCCCGAGGACCGCCGTACGTCCCAGCCAGAAGACCGACGAAATCGGCATCAGGTTCGTGGTGCCGTCCTCGTTGAGAGTGGAGAGCAGTACCACCGGCGTACCGAAGTAGAGAATGGCCGGATCGATGTCGACATGCGTATCCATGCCTCGAACCTAGGGCGCCTCACCGGCGACTTCCGGCGGGTATCCGACGGCGCAGTCACGGACGACGGGTGAACCGGATCGTGCCATCCGGTAGTCGCTCGTGGACGTAGGCGGGGTTGTGGGCAAGGCGGTGATGGTGCGGGCACAACAGCACCCCGTCCTTGATGTTGGTCTTTCCACCGGCGGCCCACGGTTCGAGGTGGTGCGCGTCGCACCACTCCGGTGGCATGTCACACCCCTCGGCCTGACAGCACTCCTGCTGGAGCCGCATGGCCTTGCGCTGGATGGGCTGGAAGAACCTGCTGCCCCGACCGGCATCGAGCACTTCGCCGTCACTACCGAGGACCCAGGGGATGATGGTCGCGTTGCAGGCCATCCGCCTGGCCTCGGCCGCTGAGATCGTGGCCCCGTTGGTCTCGTCGTAGCCCAGGGTGGCGATGCCGAGGTCCTTGCGGAGCTCTTCGAGGGAGATCACCACGTTGATGGTGGTGGCGTCACCACCGTGCCGGGGCAACGCGGCCGGGTCGACGGTCTCGAGCAGTCGCGCGAATCCCTGGCTCATCAGCCGCTCCCACGGAGGCAAGGGCACACCCTTGCCGACCAACTGCTGTTTGCGGGGCTGGGCGTAGGCCTCGACCAGTCGCTTGAACCTCATCCCCACCGAGACCGGCAAGACACCATCGAAGCCGACGGTGCCATCGTGGTTGTCCCACACCCGCAGCGCAGTCTTCTGATGAGCACGTTCTTCCTCCGCCAGCAGGGCTTTGGCTTCGGCGTCTTCGAACCGGACCGGGTCGATCTCGACCAGGATCCGCTTCCCGACGATCCGTAGTTCGTTCGCGGTCAGGCGGGTGGCGTAGTCGACCAGGAGCTTCTCGGCCAAAACCAGGTCCTCTGCACTGGCGACGGGGTTGGACTCGATCGTGTCGAGCGCCTTGGTGATCACCCGGGTTTTGTCCTGGGACACGACACCCTCAGCGAGACCGGCGGCGACGAGGTCGTACCGCGCGACACCGGCTGCGAGCTTGATCTGCGACCGGGCGACGGACTTGTCGACCAACAACTCGGCCCGCATCCACGCAGACGCGTCCTTGGCGCCGGTCTCTTCGGCGATGTCGCCGGCCGACGCGAGCACCCGAAGTTTCAGTGCGGCCACCTTGGCCTGGAGCTTCTCCAGCCGTGCCAGGCGCTCCTTCTTCTGTCCGGTGCGCCAATAGGCGGGATCCCTGGTCAGCAACTTGTCGAGGGAGGACTCGATGGCGGTCATCTCTGCGTCGATCGCATCTTCGGGGTCGGTGCCCCGATGGTTGATGTCGCGTTCGAGACTCATCGCTTCCCTCCCTCCAGAGGTGTTGTGATGGGTCTAATTCTACGCCGCCGAGCCTCATTAGACCACCTATTATCCCAGGTCAAAGGCTCTTTTCGCGGTGAGCGAACGACATCGTCCCTGTGGATGGTAACTGGCCCGAAGGGCCACCCCTCCACCCCCACAGGC
>NZ_JBHXNY010000049.1:0-32136 GCF_042719275.1 Nocardioides sp. NPDC058538
ACCTAGCTGACGCCTCGGGCGACGGGGGTGACGCCTCGGCCGACCGCGGTGACGCCTCGCTCAGGCGTCGAGATCCTGCGCGACGAGAGCGGCGATGGTGTCGACCGCGGCCTGGTCGGGGCCGGTGACCTCGACCTTGTCGCCGTTGGCGGCGCCGAGGGTCATGATCAGCAGCGACGAGGCCGCATCGACGGGCTCACCGCCTGGGGCGGCGAGGGTGATCTCGGCGCCGAGCTCGTCGACCTTCTCGGAGATGATCGCGGCGGGGCGGGCGTGCAGGCCGACGGCGGAGCCGACGGTGACGGTCTGGGTGGGCATGATGCTCCTTCGGTGGTGTGTTTGAGGGGGTCAGCTGGTCGCGGCGGCCGGGACCGGAGCGCGGCCGAGGGATTTGAGGGCGATCACCATGCCGGCGCCGACGATCACGCCGGCGGCCAGCGCGATCAGGTAGCCGAGCACGTTGGTGACGGCGAAGAGGACGAAGATGCCGCCGTGCGGTGCGCGGACGCCGACGTCGAGGAGCTGGGAGAGGCCGCCGGTCACGGCGCTGCCGACCATGATCGCCGGGATGACGCGCATCGGGTCACCGGCGGCGAAGGGGATCGCTCCCTCGGTGATGAACGAGGCGCCGAGCAGCCAGCCGGCCTTGCCGTTCTCGTGCTCTGCGGGGGTGAAGAGCTGGGGCGTACGACGGTGGCCAGCGCCAGCGCGATCGGCGGGACCATCCCGGCGAGCATGACCGCAGCCATGATCCGAAGCTCGGGGGAGTCGGCGGCGAGGGAGGCGGCACCGACTCCGGTGGCGGCGAAGCTGTAGGCGACCTTGTTGAGCGGGCCGCCCATGTCGAAGGCCATCATCAGGCCGAGCACCGCGCCGAGGGCGACGGCGCTGGTGCCGTCCAGGGCGGCGAGGCCGTCGGTGAGCTGCTCCATCAGCCAGTTGATCGGCTTGCCGAGCACGATGATCATCACCAGACCGGCCAGGATCGAGGTCACCAGCGGGATCACCAGGACGGGCATCAGGCCGCGCGCCCAGCTCGGGACCCGCCATCCGCTGACCCAGTGGGCGATCACGCCGGCGAGGACACCGCCCGCGATCGCGCCGAGGAAGCCGGTCGCAGGAGCCGCGACGCCGTCGGCGTTGACCACGCCGAACAGGTTGGCGGCCAGTGCACCCATGATGAAGCCAGGGGCGATGCCGGGGCGATCGGCGATGGCGTACGCGATATAGCCCGCCAACGCGGGGATGAACAGCATGAACGCGGTCTTGCCGATGACGAAGAACAGCGCGCCGAGATAGACGGCGAGGCCGCTGTCGAAGAGGGCGTGGTCGAGACCGAGGGCCTGTACGTCGGGGAGGTTGGTCAGGGTGTTGTCGACCATGACCGCGCCGTAGACGTCGGTGATGTCGTAGCCGCCGAGCAGGAAGCTCAGGGCGATCAGCAGGCCGCCGGCGGCGACGAACGGGATCATGTACGAGACGCCGGTCATCAGGACCCGGCGGGTCCGTCCGCCCCAGCTCTCCGAGGCGCTGCCGGCGGACTCCGACGAGTCGCCCCGGCCGGACTCCACGCGGGCGGCGCTCGGGTCCGCTGCGGCGGCCAGCGCCTCGGCGATCATCGCGTCGGCGTCGTCGATCGGACGCTTCACTCCGGAGGAGATGAGCGGCTTGCCGGCGAAGCGGCTCCGGTCGCGGACACCGACGTCGACGGCGAAGATGGCGGCGTCAGCGCGGTCGATCGTCTCGGCTGGCAGCGGCGTCGCCCCGGCCGAGCCCTGGGTCTCGACCGCGATCTCCACGCCGGCCCGCGCGGCCGCGGCCTGGAGCGCCTCGGCGGCCATGTAGGTGTGGGCGATACCGGTGGGGCAGGCGGTCACTGCGACCAGGGTGCGCTTCTCCTCCGCAGCTTGGGCCGGCGCGGGCTCTGGCGTCGTGCTCGGGGCGGCGGCCGGTGCGTCGCCGACCGCGTCGAGAATGGTCCGGGCAGCCTGCTCGGCTGAGTCGGTCTCGCGCAGGGTCTGGCCGAACTCGGGACGGGCGAGCGCACGGGCCAGCTTGGTCAGGATGGTCAGATGGGTCGCGTCGCCGCCCGCCGGTGCCCCGATCAGGAAGGCGAGGTCGGCGGGGCCGTCCTTGCCGCCGAAGTCGACCGGCGGAGAGAGCCGGGCGAAAGCCACCACGGGCTCGTCGACCCCGGACGTACGGCAGTGCGGGATCGCCAGGCCGCCGGGGAGACCGGTGGCGGAGACCTCCTCGCGGGCCAGCGCGTCGGCGATGAGCGCGTCGAGGTCGGTGGCGCGGCCGGAGTCGGCCACGCGCTGGGCCAGGGCACGGATGACGTCGTGCTTGTCAGTGCCGAGATCGGCGTCGAGGGCCACGAGTTCGGGGGAGATGAGTGCGGACATCAGAGTCCTCCGGTGATGGGGTCGAGGTCGCGTACGGACACGAGGTCGGCACGGACCTGGGGTGGGGTGGGGAGGGTGGTGCCGGGGAGGCCGGCGGCTGCACTGCCGTACGCGACGGCGAGCCCGAGACGCTCAGGGGCGGAGAGTCCGCGCAGGTCGGCGAGGAGATAGCCGAACAGCGAGCTGTCCCCGGCACCGACCGTGCTGACGACCTCGGTAGGCGGCGGGGTGGCGTGCCAGGTGCCTTCCTCGGAGACGAGGACGGCGCCGTTTCCCCCGAGGGTCGCGAGCACGGCGGTCACGCCCCTGTCGACCAGGGTCCGGGCTGCAGCGGCTGCGGCGGCCGGGTCCTCGAGGGGGTCGGAACCGGTGATGGAGGCCAGCTCCTCGGCGTTGGGCTTGAGGAGGTCGGGTGCGCCGCCCGGGAGCGCGGCGGCGAGCGCCTGGAGGGGTGCCTCGCTGGTGTCGACGGCGATGCGGGTGCCGGTGGAGCGGAGCGCGCTCACGACCTCGGCGTACCAACCCGACGGCGCCTCGGGCGGCAGCGATCCGGCGAGTACGACCCAGCGAGCCTGCTCGGCCTCCTTCACGAGCCGGTCCGCCAGGGCGTCGAGCAGGGCCGGGGTCGCGGTGGCGCCCGGGCCGTTGAGCTTGGTGGTGGTGCCGTCGGGCTCGGTCACGGTGGTGTTGATCCGCGGCGGCCGGCGGGTCCGACGGTCACCACGTCGAGCCCGGAGGCACGCAGCTCGGCGACCATCGGGTCGAGGTCGGGGCAGGGGAGCACGGCCCGGGTGGGAACCCCTGCGGCGTACGCGGCTCCGGAGATGTTCACGCCCTTGCCGCCGGGCTGGGAGGTGGTGGTCCGAGCGCGCAGCACCTCACCGCGGCGCAGCGCGCTGGTGAGCATCACGGTGTGGTCGATGCTCGGGTTGGCGGTCAGGGTGACGATCATGCGATCAGCACCTCGAGGCCGCTCTCACGGAGCTCGTCGGCGACGTCGTCGTCGATGTCGCTGTCGGTGACGAGCACGTCGACGTTGCCCAGCGCGGCGAAGCGGAGTGTGGTCTCGACCCCGATCTTGCTGGAGTCGGTGAGGCACACGACCCGGCGGGCGGCGTTGACCAGCGCGCGCTTGGTCGCGGCCTCCTCGTGGTCGGGGGTGGAGAGGCCGTGGGCCAGCGTGAGTCCGTTGGTGGCCACGAAGGTGACATCGACCCGCAGCCGGCTCAGTGCGTCCACGGTCTCGGCGCCGACCGCGGCCTGGGTGGCCGGCCGGACGCGACCGGGCAGCAGGTGGAGCTCGATCTGAGGGCTGCCGGCCAGCATGGCGGCGACGGGGACCGCGTGGGTCACCACGGTGAGCTGGTGTTCGCGCGGCAGGGCGTGGGCGAACCTGCTGGTCGTCGTACCGGCGTCGATCGCGATGGTGCCGCCTTCGGTGGGGAGGAGTGCGAGCGCGGCCCGGGCGATGCGGTCCTTCTGCGCGGTGAAGGTCTGCTCGCGCTCGCCGAGCGCGGACTCGAGCACGGCCATGGTCTCTACCGGCACCGCGCCGCCGTGGACCCGGCGGACCAGGCCTCGCCGCTCCAGCGTGGAGAGGTCTCGCCGCACGGTCTCGGTGGTGACCTCGAACCGCTCGGCGATGTCGGCCACGGATATCCGCCCGCGCTCGGCGACGAGACGGGCCGTCGCGATCTGTCGCTCCTCGGCGTACATCGCGGCCTCCTTCATGATCGGTGTGGTTTCAGGTGGGTTTCGGCGTTGTGAATGCCCACATATGTTGTTTTATGCCCGAATGTGTTGACTAGTCAAGGGGTTAGGGCAGATATTTGTGGCCATGGTCACGTCTCACTCATCTGTCCTCTCCGGCACTCCGGTGGTCCCGGGGATCGTGCTGGCGCCCGTTCACGTGGTGCGAACCGAGGTCGATCCCGACGCGCTGGAGTCCCTCGAGCGACGCGGCTTCGACCAGCCCGAGGACGCGCTCGCGGCCTACGAAGCGGCCGCGACCGCCGTCGCCGACGGGTACGCCCGCCGGGCCGAGGCCGCATCCGGCGCGGCCGCCTCCGTCCTGAGTGCGAGCGCGGGCCTGGCCCGTGACAAGGGACTGCGAGTCGCGGTGGAGAAGCACCTGCGCGCGGGGGAGGGTCCGGTCGCCTCCGTCGTGGCGGCGGTGGAGCAGTTCGCCACGCTGTTCAGCGGGATGGGTGGCCTGATGGCCGAGCGCGTCACCGACCTGCGCGACATCGAGCGCCGGGTCCTCGCCCACCTCGCCGGTGAGCCCGAACCCGGCGTGGACATGCCCGAGGGGACGTGCGTGCTGGTGGCCGCCGACCTGGCGCCCTCCGACACCGCCGCGCTCGACCCGGCTCGTGTGGTCGCGCTGGTCACCGAGCGCGGCGGCCCCACCAGCCACACCGCGATCATCGCCCGCCAGCTCGGCATCCCGTGCCTGGTCGGCGTGGCCGGCGCGACCGGCATCGCCGCGGGAACCCCGGTGCTCGTCGACGGCCAGGCCGGGATCGTCGACCTGGAGCCGGGGCCCGACGCTGCCGCCCGCGCCGAGGCCGACCTTGCCCGGCGCCAGGCGGTCGCCGCCTGGACCGGGCCCGGACGCACGGCTGACGGCCACCCGGTGGCCCTGCTCGCCAACGTCGCCGATGGCTCCTCGGCACGAGACGCGGCCGCCGGCCAGGTCGAAGGCGTGGGCCTCTTCCGCACCGAGCTCTGCTTCCTCGACCGTCGCGAGGAGCCCACCGTCAGCGAGCAGGCCGACGTCTATGCCGAGGTGCTCGCGCCCTTCGCCGGCCGCGGCCATGTCGTCGTACGCACCCTGGACGCGGGCTCGGACAAGCCGATCGCCTTCGCGACCCATGAGGGCGAGGAGAACCCGGCCCTGGGCGTACGCGGCCTGCGGCTCGCCGCCGACAACCCTGGCCTGCTGGAGCGTCAGCTCGACGCCATCGCTATCGCCGCCGAGCGCACCGGAGCCGACACCTGGGTGATGGCGCCGATGGTCGCCACCGTCCAGGAGGCCGCCGACTTCGCCGCCCTGGTCCGCGCCCGCGGCCTCAAGCCGGGTGTCATGGTCGAGGTGCCGGCGGCGGCGCTGATGGCCCACCGGATGCTGGAGGTGGTCGACTTCCTCTCCATCGGCACCAACGACCTGACCCAGTACGCCATGGCCGCCGACCGACTCGCCACCGATCTCGCCCACCTCACCGATCCCTGGCAGTCGGCGGTGCTGCAGCTCATCGCGATCACCGCCGAGGCGGGGCGTACGGCCGGCAAGCCTGTCGGCATCTGCGGCGAGGCCGCCGCCGACCCGCTCCTCGCGCCCGTGCTCGTCGGGCTGGGCGTCACCTCGCTGTCGATGGCCCCCGCCGCCGTGGCTGCCGTCGGCGCCCGGCTCGAGTCCGTGACCGCCGGACTGTGCGACGAAGCCGCCGAGGCTGCCCTCGGCGCTCTTTCACCAGCCCGGGGCCGGGAGGCGGTTGCGGCACTCCTGGACTGACTCGGGGGCTGTACGCGGCAAACTGGGCTCATGCCCGCGCGCTACGTCTTCGCCGAGACCTGGGAGCTGCCGATGTCGACCGAGGCGGTGCGAGATGTGCTGGTCGACCTGGAGCGCTATCCCGAGTGGTGGCCGCAGGTGCGGGCGGTGGCGAAGCTGGGGGAGGACGACGCCCTGCTGGTGTGCCGCTCGGCGCTGCCGTACGACCTGGAGATCGTGCTGCACGCGGTCAGCCGAGACCTGCCGACGCTGGAGGTCGGGCTCGGCGGCGACCTGGACGGGTTCGCGCGGTGGACGCTGACGCCGGCGCCGGGCGGGAGCCGGATGGTGTTCGAGCAGGAGGTCGCCGTAGACGGCCTGCTCGGCCTGGCCTCGATGCTGTTGCGGCCGGTGCTGACCTGGAACCACCGGCAGATGATGCTCGGCTGCCGGGAGGGGCTGGTCGCAGCGGTCTAGAGTGCGGAGCCCTTCTGGTATTCGGCCCAGGGCAGGTTCCAGTCGCCGAAGCCGTTGTCCCACTCCATCTTCCGGTCGGTGCCGGTGGTCTCGACGACGTCGCCGATGCGGGCCAGGCCGTAGAGCCAGGCGGCGTTGGCGGTGGAGAGGCCGGTGCAGCCGTGGGAGACGTTGGCGTAGCCCTGGGACCCGGTCGACCAGGGCGCGGCGTGGATGAACTCGCCGGAGTTGCTGATCCGCATGGCGTACTCGACGTCGTCGAGGGAGTAGTAGTCGCTCGAGCTCTGGTCGGAGATGCCGATCGTCTCCGAGCGCATCTCCTTGACGCGGTGCTTCTCGGAGATGACCTTGATCCCGGAGCGCGTGGTGAAGCCGGGCTTGCCGGTGGTGATCGGGATCGTACGCAGCAGCTTGCCGTTGCTGAAGACCTTCATCTGATGCGTACGCGCGTTGACCTTGAAGACGTGCGCGTCACCGACCTTGTAGGTGGCTGTGCGGCTGTGCTGGCCGTAGACGTCCCCGCCGGCGGAGGCGCCGTTGATGTCGAGGTCGACCTTGATGGTCGTGCCCGGCTTCCAGTAGGCCTGCGGTCGGTAGCGGGCCTCGGTGTCGGAGACCCAGTACCAGGAGCCGGTCTGCGCCGGGGTGGAGGTGACGTGCATGCGCTTCTCGAAGGAGGCGTGGTCCTTGACCGGGATGTCGAAGTAGACCGCGACCGGCATTCCGACGCCGACCTCGGACTTGTCGACGGGGACGATCGTGGCGAAGGTCTGCTGGGCCAGGGAGAGCGAGCGGGTGGTGAAGCTGCTGGTGACCTCGCCGGTCTCACCGGTGGCGGTGACCGTGTAGCGCAGTGCCGGGTCGAGCAGGTCGTTGGCGATCCACGTCGACTTGTCCTCGGAGAGCGAGCCGGGCACGGTGCGTCCGTCGGGCTTGGCGACCTTCACGCTCGTGAACTCGCCCGAGGTCGCGGTCACCGTCACGGTGCTGTCGACCGGTACGTCCTTGGCGCCGTCGGCGGGGGAGATCTTGGCGGTGAGGGCCTCCGCGGACGGCGAGGCGCTGGCCGACTCGCCGTTCGCGGCGGACTCCGGGCTCTCGGAGTTCCCGGCGCAGCCGGAGAGTGCGATCAGGGCCACCACGGCCACCACGACAGGAAAAGGACGAACCCGCATGGGACAACTATGCGGTAGGCGGCAACCGAATTCTCGGCGCGTCCGCGCGTGTGATGAAGGTTGTGGTGTTGTCGGTGCTGCCACGTACGGTATCTGCCGATGAGTGACACTCGCGTCGAGGCGGCGTACGCCGGGGCTCTGGCCGCCTTCAAGAACCCGATGCTCGACCTCCTCCACGGCCGGTTCGCGCCGTTCGTGGTGGCGGTGCTCTCGGTGACCTTCACCTCCGAGCGAGCCGCCGTGCCGGTGGTGGACGCGCACGCCGAGATCGGCGACATGGTGGACCGGCTCCGGGCGACCGGCCATGCCGAGGGCGAGGGTGGCGAGGTGATGTTGCCGGTCGGCACGGCCCGCGAACTGTGCCGCCAGTGGGTGCGCGCCGGGTGGCTGCTGCGCCAGATCGAGGGCGAGGACGAGGTCTACCGGCTCTCCGCGCATGCGGTGGGCGCCCTCGAGATCGCCGGCCGGGCGAGCGGATCTCGGGCGCGGGTCTCGGAGTCGCGGGTCAGGACGCTGCTGGAGGCGGTCGAGCGGCTCGCCCTGGACGCCGACCCCGACGTGCTGACCCGGGTGGCGCGGCTGACCGAGGAGATCGCCGAGCGGCGCGCCGAGATCGCCCGTCTGGACCGCACCGGCCTCGTCGACGCCGTCGATGACGACACCCTGCTGGAGCAGGCAGAGAACATCCTCCATCTGACCCGCGAGCTCCCCGCCGACTTCGCGCGGGTGGTCGAGTCGATCCGGGCGATGCAGCGTGACGTGGTGACCGACCTGCGTCAGGACGTACGTCCGGCCGGCGAGGTCCTGCGCGAGTACCTGCAGCGCGGCAAGGATGTGATGGCCTCCACGCCCGAGGGCAAGGCGTTCGCCGGTGCGCTGAGGATGATCGGTGACCCGCGCCGCCTCGACGACCTGGCCACCAACCTGCACACCGTGCTGCGACATCGGTTCACCAGGCAGATGGGCCCGCACGAGCGGGCCGAGCTGGCCGCGGTCGGACGCCGGATCGAGACGGGCGTCGCCGAGGTGCTGGCAGCCCAGCAGACCGCCTCCCACGTGATCACCACCCAGGTGCGTACGCACGACCCGGCCCGCGACCGGCAGGTCGACGACCTGCTGCGCGATGTGATGGTCGGCTTCCAGGCGTGGATGCCGTCCTCGCGGCCGGCCGAGTCCGTCGAGCCGCTGCGCCGGCTGCCCGTCGCCGACCTCGGTCACCTGCGCCAGTCGGTCAGCGAGCTGCGACCGCCTGAGCCACCGGCGCCGCTCGCCGACTGGGGCGATGTGGAGAGCGCGGTCGAGGACACCAAGGCTTGGGGCGGGCCGGGCTACCGGGCGATCGAGGCCCACCTGGACGCCTATCTGGTGACCCACGGGGCCGAGGAACCGGTGGACCTGGCGGAGGTCTTCGCGGCCGCGCCGCAGGAGATCCGACGGCCTGTCGACCTGCTCGGGCTGCTGGAGATCGCCCACCGGCGCGGGATAACCGAGACGGGGGAGATCTCCACGATCGAGGCGGTACGGGCCGACGGGGTGCGGCGACGGTTCGCGTTCGGCGGAGTGAGGCTCAACGCATTGATGGCGGCAGATGCCGAAGGAACTGGCACAGGGGGGATGGGCGTTGAGTGACACCGTGACACCGGCCGAGACTGAGGCTAACCCTCAAGTTGAGCTTGAGGCTGGAGCCGTGGCCTACGGCAGCGAACCGGAAGGCTTCATCGAGCCCATCCCGATGGAGGACGACCCGACCGAGCTCTTCGTCGGCGACCGCGGCGTCCTCGACGCCGACATCCGCCGGGTGCTGGTCCAGCTGCTGCGCCGCCGGTTCATCACGGCCGAGAAGAGCCCGCGGCAGTGGCGTACGTTGCTCGACCATCAGGCGGTGATCGAGTCCCGGCTCCACGACCTGTTCATCCGGCTCGTCGTCGACCATGACCGCGGCATCGCCTACAAGCGACAGGTGCGCTCGGAGGAGCTCGACGTGCCGGTGCTTCTCAAGGACGACGCCTACTCGCGGGCCGAGACGCTCGTGCTGGTCCATCTCCGCACCGTCTTCCAGCGCGAACGAGGCGCGGGGGAGAACTCCGCGCGGGTTGACGCCGACGAGCTGGAGCAGACCGTACTCACCTACTTCGACGTCGCCAGCGGCGATGCCTCCGCGCGCCGCGAGATCCGCCGGGCAGTCGACCGGCTCGCTCGCGAGGGGCTGATCGAGGAGGAGTCCGAGGAGCGCTACCGGATCACCCCCCTCGTCGAGATCGTGCTCAGCGTCGAGAAGCTCGCAGAGCTCAAGGCGTGGCTGAAGGAGTCCGGCGGTCGAGCCGCGAAGCCGCCTGCGGCCGAGCGTGTGGAGGCCAGCGAGAACGACGACGCCGATGACGATGAGGAGACCGAGCAGTGAACATGATCGACAGCCTCTTCGGCCTCATCCCCGCCCGCTCGAACGGCCGGCAGTGGGTCGCGCGCGAGCTGCAGCTGGTCAACTGGGGCGGCTACGACGGTGCCCACCGGGTGCGGTTCTCGCCGACGGCGACGCTGCTGACCGGAGGATCCGGGTCGGGCAAGTCGACGCTGATGGACGCCTACATCGCGCTGATCATGCCCCACACGACGCCCTTCAACGGTGCCTCCAACGGCGGTGTCGTGGGCCGTCCGCGCGGCCAGGACCAGCGCAACATCCTCTCCTACGCGCGCGGCAAGATCGACGAGGCGAAGACCGCCGACGGGACCAAGATCCGAGTCCTGCGCGGCGATGGCCGCGACACCTGGTCGGCGATCGCGATGACCTGGGAGGACCAGACCGGCACCCGCTTCACCGCAGTCCGGGCCTGGTACGTTCCCGCGTCCGCCAAGAACCTCGACGACGTGACCAAGCTCCGTGCCGTTGCCGAGGCGGGCTTCGACGTACGTGATCTGGAGCCGGTCGCCGCCCACCGGTTCACGCGCACCTCGGTCTCCGAGGTCGGGCTGACCCCGCTCGACACCGACCGCGACTTCACCGCCCGGATCCACTCCGCGCTCGGGATCGGTGCCGCCGGCGACGGCGAGAAGGCGGTCAACCTGCTCGGCCGGATCCAGGCGGGGCAGCAGATCACCACGGTCGACGACCTCTACAAGAAGATGGTGCTCGAGGAGCCCGAGACCCTCGCGACCGCCGACGGCGTCGTCGCGCACTTCGACGAGCTCTCCGCTACCCGCGACCGGATGGTCACCGCGCAACAGCAGGTGCGTGCGCTGACGCCGATCCGCGAACACCGCCTCGCCATCGAGGCGGCGGCCGAGCGGCTCGGCGTGATCGAGGACATCGGCTCGTTCGCGGAGGAGTCCACCCCGGCAGGGCTCTGGCGGGCCGGGCAGCGGGTCGAGCTGATCAGTGCGCTCGAGGCCGATCTCAGCGAACGTCACCGCGAAGCGGAGCGGTCGGTTCACGAGCAGGAGGCGCTGGTCGCCGCCGCCGAGAGCGAGCGGGAGGCCCTGGAGCAGACCCTGCGCGCCTCCGGCGGCGATCGCCTCGAGACCGCCACCCGCGAGATCAAGGCCGCTGAGACCAGGCTCGCGAGCGTACGCAGCGCGCGGTCCTCGCTCGACGGCGAGTTCTCGGTGCTCGATGTCGACGTGGCGGACCAGCAGGCGTTCGAGGACTTGCTGGATCGGGCTCGGGCGGCCCTGGCCGACAAGGAGGGTCGTCGAGCCGCCCGCAACACCTACGCCGCGGCCCGATCCGCCGCGGACGAGGCGGTGAGACGGCTCGATGCTCTCGAGCAGGAGCTCCGTGACGCCAGGAGCGTGAAGAACAACATCCCCGAACCGCTCCGCGCCGCCCGCGAAGTGCTGGCCGGGGCCGCCGGTCTGACCCCGGCCGACATGCCGTTCGTCGGCGAGCTGGTCGAGGTGCGCACCGAGCACGAGGCCTGGCGTGAGGCGTTCAACCTCGCGCTGGGCGGGTTCGCGACCACGCTGCTCATCGACGCTGCTCACACCGGTGCGTTCCGCGCCGCGATCGACTCGGTGCGGACGCCGACCCGGGTGCGGTTCGAGGCCGTACACACAGGAATGCGCGACCAGAGCGATCCCGACGAGGGCACCCTGCCCGGGCGCCTGGAGTATCGGCGCACCGTCTTCACCGGGTGGCTCAAGGAGCGGCTGGTCTCGCGGCACGGGTACGTGTGCGTGCAGACGCCGAGCCTGCTCGCGCAGCACAAGATGGCGCTCACCGTCACCGGCCAGGTCTCCCAGGGCGCCCGGGGTGCGCACGGCGGCCACGGCGCCCGCAACGTGCTCGGCTTCACCAACACGCGGCTGGTCGCGCAGCTCGAGGAGGAGATCGACGCGGTCCGACGCGAGACCGACGAGGCGGCCGGCGCGGTTGAGAAGGCCGAGCAGGCGCTCGAGGACCTCGACGCCAGCCGCGCCGCTTACCAGGCGATCACGAAGGTCTCCTGGGATCAGGTCGACGTGGCCTCGGCCGAGGCCGAGCGCGACCGCTGGGCCTCGGTCATCGCCGAGGTCACCGCCGACAATCCCGAGATCGCCGATCTTCAGGACCGGGTCGCCGAAGCGCGCCGCAAGGCCGCCGATCGGCGCGAGGACGTGGGCCGGGCCAAGAGCGACTTCGAAAAGCTCGACGAGCGGTGGAGCGCGATCGTCGACGAGGTCGACCAGGCCAAGGATGCGCTCGAGAAGGCTGAGGCATCGGGCTTGGAACTCCGCGCTGACCAGCTGGAATACCTCGACGAGCTGTTCCGGGCGTCGGGTGGTGACGAGGCTGGCCGTCGCGAGGACGTGCTCGCCGAGCTCGATGCCGTCTTCGTCCGCGCGGGCGGGCGGTTGAGCGTCGATCACGAGGCCGCACAGGTGACGATCGGGCAGGCGAGGTCGCAGCTGCAGCAGACCTTCGAGGCGTTCCTGGAGCGCTGGCCCAACCCGAACCTCCACACCGACCCCGATGCCTCCTACGCCGACTTCGACCGTCTCCTCGACGAGCTGCAGACCAGCGGCCTGCACGAGCTCGAGGTCGAGTGGCGCGACTCGCTGCTCAAACTGTCGGGCAACGACCTGACCAACCTCGACTCGACCCTGTCGCGGGCCGTGCGTGAGATCCGGGACCGGATCGACCCGATCAACCAGATCCTCGCCGAGCTGCCGTTCAACGACGACGGCCACCGGCTCCGGATCGACACCCAAGAGGGCCAGTCGGCGGTGCGTGGCCGCTTCCGCAAGGAGCTCCGCACCGTGCGCGACCTGATCGAGAAGGCCTCGTCCAACGAGACCCGGGAGCAGGCCTACACCCGGATGTCCCGGCTCATCGACCGCATGCGCCGCACGGCGCCCGACTTCGCCGACCTGATCGACGTACGCAACCACGTGCGCGTCAGCGCCGAGAAGGTCACCGCCGACACCGGCGAGCACGTCGCCCTCTACGACCACATCGGTGAGAAGTCCGGCGGCGAGTCGCAGGAGCTGGTCGCCTTCATCGTCGGGGCGGCACTGCGCTACCAGCTCGGCGACGCCGGCGCAGACCGGCCGCGCTACGCCCCGGTCTTCCTCGACGAGGCGTTGATCAAGGCCGACGCCCGCTTCACCGGCCGCGCCATCGGTGCCTGGCGAGGTCTGGGCTTCCAGCTCATCATCGGCGCCCCCAACGACAAGCACAGCGCCATCGAGCCACACGTCGACGTTCAGTACACAGTGCTCAAGGACGCCGCGGGCTACTCGTTCCCGAAGCTCGAGGTGGGTCTGGAGGAGGTCTCGGCCCGTTGAGCGCTCGGCTGTTGGGTCCAGAGGCTGCACGCGACGCGCTCGCTCGTCGGATCGAGGCCGACTGGGCGACGGCGGTCTGCGTGGAGGTCCAGCGCGGGCCATTCGACTTCGAGATCTCTCTGCGTCCGAATGTGAAGAGCGGGGCCGACGTCGAGCGGATCGGGACCGACTCCTGGGAGCGGTGGCGTGCCGCATGGCGCCGACTCGAGTTGCCGTCAGAGGTAGGACCCGAGGCGTGGATCGAGCACTCGTCGGTCTCGGTACGCCGTGGGCGTCAATCGGCACCGAGGTATCTGCGCGCTCCCGACCTGGGCTCAGCAGAAGCCGTGCTCACCGTGCTCGGTGGTGGTCCGGTCGAGATCGATGTCGCTCGCGCCCGAGTCGTCGCCGAGCGAATGCGAGCGACCGGAGCGACACTCAGCGGGAGCCAGCTCAAGAAGGTCGTCAAACTCTCCGACGTCGACCTGGATGTGCTCGACCGAGTGGTGCGCTGGCTTGCAGATCATCAAGACCTGAGTAGATGGACCGCCCGCCAGCTGCCGATCCCCCAGGTCCACACCAAGTGGCTCGATGACCACAAGTCACTCGTGAACAGTCTGACCGGCCGCGACCTCGACGCAGAGCTGCGCCAGCGGCCGATCGCGGTCCACCTCACCTACGTCGATCCCACCTATCTCGCCGGCCCGGACAACCCTCGTCGGCACGACTCGTGGACGACAGGCGATAGCCACTCCATTCGATACCTCCCGCAGACGGTCGTGGTTGTCGAGAATCGGGACTGCCGGATCTCCTTCCCCGAGGTCCAGGGCACGGTCGTGGTCGAGGGAGGCGGTGCTGCGGCCACAGCGCTGGTGGCGGAGATCCCGTGGGTTCGTGAGGCCGAGAGGGTCGTCTACTGGGGCGACATGGATGCAGACGGATACGCCATCCTTGCCCGATTCCGTGCAGCGCTGCCCAAGGTGTCCTCGATCCTCATGGACCTGCACACCATGGACCGACACAAGGCGCAGGGAGTGAGTGAGGACAAGGAGGGCAACCCTCTCAAGCCATCGGGCCGCAACCTGGCCGAGCTCACCGATGACGAGCGGGATGCCTACGCCACGGTCGCGACCGCAGGAGAAGCCGGCTTCCGACGTATCGAACAGGAGAAGCTTCCTCCCGAGGAAGCGGTCGCTGCCCTGATGGCGCGCTGACCGTCTACGGCTGCATCGAGAGGAACAGGAACGCCGCCAGCAGGACCAGGTGGACGAACCCCTGCAGGGCGTAGACGCGGCCCTGGACGACGGTGAGCCCGGTGACGAAGACGGAGATGACCAGCAGCACGATCTGCGTCGGCTCGAGGCCCAGCTCGAGGGGGCCGGTGAGCCAGATCATCGCGACGGCGAGGGCGGGGATGGTGAGTCCGATCGACGCCATCGCCGAGCCGTAGGCGAGGTTGAGGCTGGTCTGGACCCGGTCTCGGGAGGCGTTGCGGACCGCGGCGATCGACTCGGGGGCGAGAACGAGGAGAGCGATCACGACACCCACGACCGCGTAAGGGAACCCGAGGCTCTTGACGGTGCTCTCGATCGTGGGAGAGAGAACCTTCGCCAGGCCGACCACGGCGACGAGGGAGACCAGGAGGAGGGCCAGGCTGAGCGTGGCCTCGCCCGCCGAGGGCGGGTCGGCGTGGCCGTCCTTGTCGAGGTCGACCAACCCGGTCATCCGGCCGTGCTCGTCGCTGGTGACGGGAAGGAAGAAGTCGCGGTGGCGGACCGTCTGGGTGAAGAGGAAGGCGACGTAGAGCGCCAGCGAGGCGATGGCGGCGAAGACGAGCTGTGAGGTCGAGTACTGCGGGCCCTGCGCCGACGTCGTGAACCTCGGCAGCACCAGGGTGAGGCCGGCCAGGGCGATGACGGTCGCGACCGCCGACCCGGTGCCGGCGGCGTTGAAGCTGACCAGTCCGTGCTTGAGGGCGCCGACCATGAGCGAGAGCCCGACGATGCCGTTGAGGGTGATCATCACCGCGGCGAAGACGGTGTCGCGGGCATAGGTGCTGGTGCTGTCGCCACCGCTGGTCATCAGCATCACGATCAGGCCGACCTCGATCACGGTCACCGCGATCGCGAGGATCAGGGAGCCGAACGGCTCCCCGACCTTGTGGGCGACGACCTCGGCGTGGTGCACCGCACCGAGCACCGCGCCGATCAGCACCGCCGCCACCACGGCCAGGATCGCCCAGTGGTCGTGGCGGAGCCACGCGAAGGCCAGCACCACCAGGGCGAGGATCGGCACGACCAATGACCATTGCAGGCGGCCCCGGACCGCTGGCGCACTCATGGGGCGACCCTATCCCGGGGCGGGGCCGACGGCGGGATGCTCGACGCGCGCTCGTAGCCTGAAGGCGTGCCTTCCTCCTACACTCCTCCGGCCGCGTTCAAGACCCGTCCCGACCTGCTGGGGAGGTTCGGCATGGTCGGCTCGACGCACTGGCTGGCCAGCGGCGCCGCGCAGGCGGTGCTCGAGCGCGGCGGGAACGCCTTCGACGCGGTGGTCGCTGGTGGGTTCGTGCTGCACGTGGTCGAACCTCACCTCAACGGGCCGGGCGGCGACCTGGTCGGGATCTTCGCCGCTGCCGACGGTGCGCCGACGGTCCTGATGGGCCAGGGGCCGGCGCCCGCGGGGGCTTCGGTGGAGCACATGCGGGCAGAGGGGCTCGAGCTGGTCCCCGGCTCGGGCGCGTTGGCCGCAGCCGTGCCGGGCGCCGTCGAGGCCTGGCTGATGCTGCTGCGCGACCACGGCACCTGGGAGCTGGGCGAGGTGCTCGCCTACGCCATCGACTACGCCCGCAACGGCCACCCGATCCTGGGCCGGGCGGTCTCCACGATCGCCGCCGTCGCCGACCTGTTCCGCGATCACTGGCCCACCTCGGCCGCCCACTGGCTCGTCGACGGCGAGCTGCCGGAGCCGGACACGATGGTCCGCAACGAGGCCTACGCCGACGTGCTCGACCGCCTCGTCGCCGCCGGTGACGGCGCCGCGACCCGTGAGGAGCGCATCGACGCGGCGCGTGCGGCCTGGGGGAGCGGCTTCGTCGCCGAGGCGATCGAACGGTTCGTACGCACCCCGCACCGCCACTCCTCCGGAACCGACCATTCCGGTGTGATCACGGCGGCCGACATGGCCGGGTTCTCGGCTGCGTACGAGACACCGGTGACGACGGAGTTCCGGGGCCACACGATCGCGAAGGCCGGGCCGTGGACCCAGGGGCCGGTGCTGCTGCAGACCCTCAACCTGCTCGAGCCGCTCGACGACGCGCTGCTAGATCCGAGCAACCCCGACGGCGCCCACACGATCCTGGAGGCGACCAAGCTCGCCTTCGCCGACCGCGACGCCCACTACGGCGACGGCGCCGATCCGTCGATGATCGAGACCCTCCTCTCCCAGGAGTACGCAGCCACCCGCCGCCCCCTCATCACCGATGTCGCCTCGGCGGAGGTGAGGCCCGGGCTGGACGCGACGACCTTCCCGCCGCTGCGCGAGACCTACGACCCGGCCCTTGCCGCGTCCGGAGTGGGGGAGCCGACCGTCTCGCGTGAAGGGGTGACCCGCGGCGACACCTGCCACATCGACGTCGCCGACCGCTGGGGCAACATGATCGCGGTCACCCCCTCCGGCGGATGGCTGCAGTCGTCGCCGACCATCCCCGAGCTCGGCTTCTGCCTCGGCACCCGACTGCAGATGACCTGGCTCGAGCCCGGCCTGCCCTCCACCCTCACCCCCGGCCGGCGGCCGCGCACGACTCTCACGCCCACTCTCGTCCTCCGCGAGGGCCGGGCCGTCACCGCTGTCGGCTCTCCCGGTGGTGACCAGCAGGACCAGTGGCAGCTGCTCTATCTGCTGCGTACCCTCGTCGGCGGATACTCGCCTCAGGAGGCCATCGACGCTCCCGCGCTCCACTCGACATCGTTCCCTGGGTCCTTCTGGCCGCGCACCTGGACTCCTGCGGGTGCGGTGCTCGAGGATCGGCTCGGGGATTCGGTCATCGAGGGGTTGCGGCGGCGGGGGCATGCTGTCGAACTGAGTGGGGACTGGTCTCTTGGGCGGCTATCTGCGGTTACTCGTGATCCTGAGACCGGGACGCTTTCTGCCGCTGCTAATGCGCGGGGTGCTCAGGGGTACGCCGTCGGGCGGTAGGCGTTCCCGCTGGCCGAGCCGCCGGAGCCGTCCCCGGAAGCTTCTTTGGATCGGTGCTTGACCTTGACGCTACGTCAGGGCTGCACGCTTCTCTCACGGCCCCAAACAGGAGCCACCACCGATCCAAGGGAGCACCGCCATGAACAACCTCCTCAGCCGCCTCGTGGGGGACAAGAAGGACTGGAAGCGGATGGAAGCCCGCGCCGCCGAACTGCCCGCCGACTACCGCACCGTCTACGGCGAGATGAAGAGCTACATGTGGCGCTTCACCGCCGGCGACGGCATGGACATCGTCGCCATCCTCCGCGAGATCCTCGATCTGTTCGAGACCGAGGCCGCGGCCGGGCGTTCGGTCATCGAGGTCACCGGGACCGACCTGGCCGCCTTCTGCGACGCCCGGCTGCCCGAGCAGCACGACGCCTGCCGCGCCAAGCTCCGCGCCAACCTCAACGAGGTCGCCCAGAAGCTGGCATGAGGTGTGGCGGGAAAACGTAAGAGCCCCGCTGGCGTCTCGGGTCACCAGCGGGGCAAGAACAATGTTGCCGCATCACCTAAGGGGTTGTCACCCCCTTTCGGCAAAATCTGCAGAATTTTGCATTGCAAGATCTTGGTGAGCCCGAAACGGCTCCGAGCAGCACCCGTCAGATGACCGTTCCGACGTCCTTGGCGACGATGTTGTCCATCGCGCGCTCAGCGACGGCGGCGATGGTCATCGACGGGTTGCATGCTCCCGTGGTGCCGGGGATGAGCGCGCCGTCGAGGACGTAGAGGCCGTCCTGGCCCTGTACCCGGCCGTCGAGATCGCAGACGGTGCCCATGTTGGCGCCGCCGAGCGGGTGCCAGGTGCTGTTGACGATGCTGTTGGTGTCGATCAGGGCGCCGAGGCCGCCGCTGATCTTCGAGACCCGCTCGTGGATGGCGCGATAGCTCGCCGAGTCGCCGCCGAAGGGGAAGCGCAGGCTCACCGAGTCGGTCAGCGAGCTGTAGCGGAAGCTGCCGCGGTCAGCGCTGACGCCGAAGCCGACCAGCATCGTGGCGCCCAGGTCGAGGCCGAGGGGGAGTGGTGGCAACGATGCCTGGATGACGGTGTTGGCCGTGCTCGGGTCGGACCAGTCCTGGCTCTGGTAGACGACGGGACCACCCTGCGTACCGGTGAGGTTCTCGTCGAAGGGGCGCCACATGTAGATCCGGTCGCCGTTGGTGCCCCAGCCCTGGCCGAGCTTCTCGGGAAGATCCGGGATGGTGCCGGTGGCTGCGGCGCGGACGAGGAGCTTGCTGGTGTTGAGCGAGCCGGCCGCCATCACCAGCGCACGGGTGATGAGGATCTTCTGCTCCACCACGTCGCCGGCGTCGTCGGTGCGGTCGACGTGGACCTCCCAGCGGCCGTCAGCGGCCCGCGCGACCGACGTCACGTTGTGACGGGTGGCGACGTGCACCAGGCCGGTGGCCTCGGCCTGCTCGATGTAGGTGACGTCGACGGAGTGCTTGCCGCCGTTGTTGACGCCGAGGGCGCAGTCGCCGTTGGTGTAGGAGGGAGCCATCTCGCCGCGCAGCTCCGCGAGTGCGTAGGACCAGTCGATCGGCATCGGGATCTTCTGCAGGTCAAAGCCGGCCGCCTCCACACGCTCGCCGAACGTACGCGAGACCCGGTAGTTGTCCGAGGCGATCAGCTCGTCGGGCGCGGTCGCGGCGCCGAGCATCTTGGTCACGCGTGGGTAATGGACCCGGTCCATGAGCTCGTAGTCGAGCTCGTTCGGGAACCAGGTGTTGAAGACCTCGGCGGAGGGCTGCAGCGTCATGCCCTGGTAGACCAGCGAGCCACCACCGACGCCGGCCGCGCACATGGCCAGTATGTTCTGGCCGAGGACGGGCTCGAGCAGGCCGACGTACGGGCCGAAGTTCAGGGGCGTGCCGAGCAGCCTCTGCAGCGGCTTGAGCGCCTCGGGCGCGGTGGTGTGGAACAGCACCCGCTTGTCGAGCGAGCGCACCGTCGGGAAGGTCTGCGCGTCCGGACCCGTCGGCCAGCGGCGGCCACGCTCGAGCACCGTGACCGGTACGCCGGCCTCGGCCAGGCGCAGCGCGGCCACGCCACCACCGAACCCGGACCCGATGACAACCGCTCGGTGCTCCTCCCGCACCAGTCGTACGCGACGGGGCGAGGTGGCTGCGGCCGGACCGGCGAGCAGCCCGCTCGCAGCGGCACCCGCAGCGCCCGCAGCACCGGCAAGGAACGTACGTCGTGAGGCTGAGGTCATGGTCAAGGGGACTCCCTCGGCTTGAGAATCGTCGGTTACTGCCGCGTAAGAGTTGACGAACGGGCGAGGTGTGTCAAGGTTCACAGCCCCGTTCTGGACAACTGTGTCCGGAACGCGACACGACCCGGAGAGCCCGGTACAGCAACGCAGGAGCCGCAACCACAGCCATGTAGGCTGACCGCACTTCCAACAGCTAAGGACGATCTGAACCCCGATGGACGGACCGCAACCCGGCCAATATCCATGCCCGCTGTGTGATTCGCAGCCGCACCAGCCGAGGTCGGTGCGATGACTGAGATCCTGTTCATCCTCCTGGCGCTGCTGCTGGTCGCCGCCTGCGGTGTGTTCGTGGCCGCCGAGTTCTCCCTGGTCACGGTCGACCACGCCCAGGTGGAGATGGCCGCCGAGCAGGGTGACAAGGGCGCCCAAGGCGTGCTCCGCGCGATGAAGGAGCTCTCCAGCAACCTCTCCGGCGCTCAGGTCGGCATCACCGTGACCAACCTCGGCATCGGCTGGATGTCGGAGCCGGCGATCGCCGAGCTGATCGACGCGCCGCTGCTCGCCACCGGCCTGCCCGAAGGTGCGGTGGCGGGGATCGCGGTGGCCATCGCGCTGACCCTCTCCACCATCGTGACGATGCTCTTCGGCGAGCTCGTCCCCAAGAACCTGGCCCTGGCCCTGCCCCTGGAGACGGCGCGCGTCACCCAGGGCCCGATGCGGGCCTTCACCCGGCTCATGCGCGGCCCGATCAAGGTGCTCAACGGCACCGCCAACGCCATCGTGCGCCGCTTGGGCATGGAGCCCCAGGAGGAGCTGCGCTCGGCGCGCAGCTCGGCCGAGCTCTCCTCGCTGATCCAGCGCAGCGCCCACGAGGGCACCCTGGACGCCGACACCGCCGAGCTGATGGAGCGCTCCGTCGAGTTCGGCACGCGCACGGCGGGGGAGATCATGACCCCGCGCGTACGCGTCCACAGCCTCGACCACAACGACCGCGCCGAGGCGCTGATCGAGCTCACCCGGCGTACGGGCAACTCCCGCTTCCCGGTGCTCGACGACAACGAGGCCGTGGTCGGCACGGTGCACGTCAAGGCGGCCGTGGCGCTGCCGGTGCACGAGCGGCCCACGGCCAAGGTCAAGCACCTGATGGTGCCGCCGGTGGTGGTGCCCGACTCGCTGCGTCTGGACCCGCTGATGGCGCTGCTGCGCGCCGAGGGGTTCCAGCTGGCCGTGGTGCTCGACGAGTACGGCGACCAGGCCGGCATCGTCACCCTCGAGGACGTGATCGAGGAGATCGTCGGCGATATCGCAGACGAGCACGACCCACTCAGCGCCCGAGCCCGGCTGCGCCGGGACGGCGGCTGGTCGCTGTCGGGGCTGCTGCGTCCCGACGAGGTCGAGGACATCACCGGCGTCGCGCTGCCGGAGAGCGAGGACTACGACACCGTCGCCGGTCTGATGCTGAGCCTCCTGGGCCGCATCCCCGAGCCGGGAGCGAGCGCCGAGCTGACCGTGCCCGGCACCCCGCCGCCCGACTCCGACGACGACGACGTCTACGCGAGGTACGTGAAGCTGACCGTGGAGCTCATGGACGGGCGCAGGATCGACCGGATCTCGATGAAGGTGATCGGCTGATGAGCACCACGATGGGACTGGTGCTGGGCCTGGTGCTGCTTCTCGCCAACGCCTTCTTCGTCGGCTCGGAGTTCGCCCTGGTCTCGGCGCGGCGCAGCCAGATCGAGCCCGCCGCCCAGGCCGGTTCGCAGATGGCCAGGATCACCCTGCGCGCGATGGAGAACATCAGCCTGATGATGGCCGGTGCTCAGCTGGGCATCACGGTCTGCTCAGTGCTGCTGCTGGCGATCACCGAGCCGGCGCTGGCCCACCTGCTCGAGCCCGGCTTCGACCTGATCGACCTGCCCGAGGCGCTCCACCACCCGGTCGCGTTCGTGATCGCGATGCTCGTGGTCACCTACCTGCACGTGGTGGTCGGCGAGATGGTGCCGAAGAACATCGCACTGGCCGGGCCCGACAAGGCCGCCCTGGTCCTCGGCCCGGCCATCTACGCGGTGGTCTACGTGCTGCGTCCGATCATCGTCGCCTTCAACTACGTCGCCAACGTCTGCATCCGAGCGCTCGGCATCGAGCCCAAGGACGAGGTGAGCTCTGCCTTCACCCGCGCCGAGGTGGCCGCCATGGTCGAGGAGTCCCGCGGCGAAGGCCTCCTGGAGGAGGACGAGTACGGCCGCCTGGCCGGCGCGCTCGGCTTCACCGAGAAGACCGTCGCCAAGGTCACCATCCCGATCTCCGACTGGACGATCGTGCCGCGCGGCGCCTCGGGCTCCGACATCGAGGCGGTGTGTGCCTCGACCGGCTACAGCCGGTTCCCGGTCGCGGGCGACAACGGCGACCTGGTCGGCTACCTGCACATCAAGGACATACTCGAGCCTGATGACGTACGCCGCCGGCAGCCCGTCCAGAACAAGTGGATCCGCCCGTTCGCGACGGTCACTCCCGACGACGCGCTCCACGAGACGCTCGAGACCCTGCAGCGCCGTGGCGCCCACCTGGCCCGGGTCGTCCGTGAGGACGGCAGCACCATCGGGCTGGCGACGCTGGAGGACGTCATCGAGGAGCTGGTCGGCGAGATCCGCGACGCCGCCCACGCCGACGACTCCACACCCACCGACTAGGGTTGGCTCGTGCCGCGTCTGGTGACAGAGGAGAGCCCGCAGATGCCCAACCGTCGATCCGGTGATCCCCGCCTGCAACATGGCGGGGACGCGCGGCGACCGCGGGGGTTGGCCGACCGCGACCAGCCCGTGCTCGGCAAGCTGCTCAGCATCCTGCGGCTCGTCTACGCGCCGGTGGTGCTGTGGGCGGTGATGATCGCCGAGGACGACACGATCGCGCTGGCCGCGTTCGGTCTCGCGATCGTCACCGACCTGCTCGACAGCTGGCTGAACCGCAAGCAGCTCGGCCGCCGACGCTCGGGCGAGCTGCTCGACGTGGTGGCCAACACCGTCTTCGTCCTGGCCGCGACGCTCGCGCTCTGGCAGATCGACGTGATCCCGTGGCCGATCGCGCTGCTGGTGCCGCTGCGGCTCGTCGGCCTGCTGGCGATGATCCCGGCGCTGCGCAGCCGTGGGGTGCGTACGCTGCCCGTCCATCTCCTCGGCAAGGTGGCCGCCTTCTGCATGCTGGCCTCCTTCCCGCTGCTCTACCTCAGCCACGGCATCCCCGAGACCCTCGACCTCGGCCTGGAGCCCAGCCTGCCCATCCAGGTAGCGCAGGCCTTCGGCTGGGCCTTCGCGCTGTGGGGGATCCTGCTGCTGTGGTGGAGCCTGGTCCTCTACGCCCAGGAGGCGCGGCGCCTGATGGCCACCACGCCTCCGCTGGAGAAGGGCGGGGCGACCCGTGCCTGACCAGATCCCTGGCTCCGAGGACCCGCGGGCCTACGTCACCAAGCCACTGCTCGACCGCATCACCGACCAGGCGATCGACTCCGACTACATGGCCGCCGCCGCGCGGCGCGAGCCCACGGGGGAGGAGCCGACACGGCTTCGCCGGCCGGGCCTGTGGGCGATGGTGGTCGTCGGGCTCTTCGCGCTGCTGGCCACGACCGCCGCGGTGCAGACCTCCCGCAACGAGGACATCCGCCAGACCAGCAGGCAGGTCCTGGTCGACCGCATCGAGCAGCGCCAGGACCGGATCTCCGACCTGCACAAGCAGATCTCCGAGCTGCGCCAGGACAACCAGAGCCGGGAGTCGGCGCTCAACACGCTCGGGCTGCGGGCCGAGTCGGCATCATCGAGCGCCGCGGCGACCGCCGAGGAGACCGGGTTCGCCCCGGTGACCGGGCCGGGGATCAGGATCACGATCGACAACGCCGCCGACGGCAGCGAGGGCGGCACCGTCCGCGACTACGATCTCGCCGTGATCGTCAACGGACTGTGGCAGGCGGGCGCGACCGCCGTCGCCGTCGACGGCCAGCGGGTCACCCCGCGCAGCGGCGTGATCACCTCTGGCGCCGCGCTCCGGATGAACGACGTCTCGCTCTCGCCGCCCTACGAGGTCACGGCCATCGGCGACACGCGTACGCTGGCCGCGCGCTTCGCCGAGACGGTCTCCGGCGCGATGATTCATACCACGACGCAGGACTACGGGATGCCCTACGACGTCGAGAACATCGACCGGCTCACCCTTCCCGCGGCGCCGCCTGATCTGCTGGAGTTGACCCACCTCGGGGCCAAGTCCAAGGGCACCCAGGGCTCCGAGAAGCCCACCGACAACACCGACGAAGACTCAGAAGAGAACAGCGAAGGGGACCGCGAAGAATGATCGCCGTCATCGGCCTAGTGATCGGCATCGTGCTGGGGCTGTTCTTCCAGCCCGAGGTGCCTGTCGGCCTGGCGCCTTACCTGCCGATCGCCGTCGTCGCCGCGCTGGACGCGGTCTTCGGTGCGCTGCGCGCGTTCATGGACGGCATCTTCGACGACAAGGTCTTCGTCGTCTCGTTCATCAGCAACGTCGTGATCGCCGCCGGCATCGTCTACCTCGGTGACCGCCTCGGCGTCGGCGGCCAGCTGTCCACCGGCGTCATCGTCGTCCTCGGCATCCGCATCTTCACCAACGTCGCAGCCATCCGGAGGCACATCTTCCATGCCTGACCGGAAGAGGAGACCACCGGCGAAGCGGACCGCGGCCAAGCGGACTCCCGCGAAGAAGGCACCGGCGAAGAAGCCCGCCGAGCCCGCGGAGGAGACCGTCACCGAGACGGTCACCGATGGTGGCGCCACGCCGGAGGCCTCAGAGGTTGGTACGCCGCCTGCTGAGCAGGCAACCGCTGAGACTGTCGAGACGACCGACGACGCCGACGCCGTCGAGGCCGAGGAGCCGTCGGAGGCGGACGTGTCCGACGAATCTGCGTCCGACGAATCTGCGTCCGACGAATCTGCGTCCGACGAATCTGCGTCCGACGAATCTGCGTCCGACGAATCTGCGTCCGACGAATCCGCGTCCGACGAATCCGCGTCCGACGAATCCGCGTCCGACGAGCCTGTCGACGAGCCTGTCGACGAGCCTGAGGAGACGGTCGCCGAGGACAGCGCCGCGGAGGAGCCCGAGAAATCGGACGACGCCGGCGTCGCGGAGGACGAGTCGGTCGAGCCCACCGACAAGGCGGACGACGTCGAGCCCGCTGAGCCTGCCGAGTCTGTCGAGGAGCCGGCCGCCGAGGAGCCGGCCGCGGTCACAGCGCCAGACGAGGTCGAGGACACGGCTGTAGACGAGCAGACCGAACAGTCCGATGAGGCCGAGGAGTCCGAGGAGCCCGAGGAGGAGCCGGCGCCGCTGGTCGGCCGGGCGCGGCTCTTCGACGCGCTCACCCACTTCCGGCGCGGCCAGATGGCCGTGGCGGTCCTGCTCTGCGTACTCGGCTACGCAGCCGTGGTGCAGGTCCAGACGAACACCGAGGACTCGACGTACGCCGGTCTGCGCGAGCAGGAGCTGATCGACATCCTCTCCGGCCTGGCCGGCACGACGCAGAAGGCCCAGGAGCAGCTCGAGGAGCTCGAGGGGACCCGCGACGAGCTCGAGGACCAGACCCTCCAGCAGCAGACAGCGCTCCAGCGCGCCGAGGAGCAGGTCGACACGCTCCGGGTGATCGCCGGGACGGTGCCGGTCAGCGGTCCGGGCATCACGATCGAGATCGACCCCGGTGCCGACCCGCTGCGGCTGACCGCGCTCCTCGACCTGATCGAGGAGCTGCGTACGAGCGGTGCCGAGGCGATGGAGATCGAGGGGGCCGACGGCGAGGCCGTACGCCTGGTCGCGTCGTCCTCGATCGAGGTCAGTCAGCCCGCCGAGGGACTCAACGTGGGCGGCGAGCTGATCAGCCCGCCCTATCGCCTCCAGGTGATCGGCCCGCCCGACACGCTGGCCGGCGCGATCGACTTCTACCAGGGCCCGCAGGACCAGCTCGAGGAGCAGGGCGCTGAGGTCAAGGTGGAGTCGGAGGAGAAGATCGACATCGAGTCGATTCACACCGTGTCCCGCTGAAGGTTTCGTCGGTGCGGCGCAGTAGGGTTTCGACAACCGGCTCGCGGGACGATCTTCCGCGGCCAGACCAGTACGCCTGATGAGGAGATGGCCGTGTACCCCGAGGACCTGAAGTACACCAGCGAGCACGAGTGGCTGCGCAACCCTGGCGAGACCGAGGGCTCCGTACGGATCGGGATCACCAACTACGCCCAGGACGCCCTCGGCGACATCGTCTACGTGTCGATGCCGGCCGTCGGCGACACGATCAAGTCGGGTGAGAGCTGCGGCGAGCTCGAGTCGACCAAGTCGGTCAGCGACATCTACGCGCCGATCTCCGGCGAGGTCGTGTTGATCAACGGATCGCTCGACGCCACGCCCGAGCTGGTCAACGACGACCCCTACGGCGGGGGCTGGCTGTTCGAGGTCGCGCCGTCCGATCCTGCCGAGCTGGAGAGCCTCCTCGACGCCGCGGCGTACGAGGCATCACTCGACGCGTAACTCAACCGAACACCTGGGCCGACCTGATAGGTTGCGGATACCATCCCTCAACGTTCACTTGAGGGTAGGTGTCCGGCCCTCGATGAACCTGGAGCTCAAAAATGTCCGTGTGCCCCGCCTGCGGCAGTCAGAACCCCGACGAAGCGCGGTTCTGCTCGCAGTGTGGCGTAAGCCTGACCGGGACCGACCAGACCTCGACGATCCAGCTCGGGGCTGACGCCGACACCTCCGACCGGCTGCTCAGCCCCGTCGAGGCGGCCACGGTCGAGGCCCTGCCGCCAGGCAACGGCATGCTCGTCGTGCAGCGTGGTCCCGGTGCCGGAAGCCGCTTCCTGCTCGACCAGGACACCGTGGTCGCGGGTCGTCACCCGGAGAGCGACATCTTCCTCGACGACGTCACCGTCTCCCGTCGCCACGCTGAGTTCGCGCGCACCGGCGACACCTTCGAGGTCTCCGACGTCGGCAGCCTCAACGGCACCTACGTCAACCGTGACCGGATCGAGAAGGTCGTTCTCAAGGACGGCGACGAGGTCCAGGTCGGGAAGTTCCGGCTCGTCTTCTACGCCGGGCACGAAGGGGCGTAGCCGATGGCCGCCGCCGCGATGCCTGACCCTCAACGGCCGGCTGGCGACTCGGGGGAGCGGCTCAACATCGGGCAGGTCCTGGATCAGCTGCGTCCGGACTTTCCCACGGTCACGATCCCCAAGATCCGGTTTCTCGAGGACAAGGGACTGATCAAGCCGGAGCGTACGGCCGCGGGCTACCGCAAGTTCTCCCGCCGCGATGTCGAGCGGCTGCGCTATGTCCTGAGGATGCAGCGCGACCACTACCTGCCGCTCAAGGTCATCGGCGAGCACCTCGACGCGATCGACCGGGGCCTCGAGCCGCCGGCGATCGAGGCGACGGTGCCCACGGTCCCGACGGTGGCCCTGACGCCCAGCGGCGCGCCGGGGGCGGAGTCGTTCCGGCGTACGGACAACATGCGGATCTCGCGGCGCGAGCTCCTCAAGGTGGCCGAGGTCGACGACGCGCTGCTGACCGAGCTGGAGAAGATGGCGCTGGTCGTGCCGCTGCGCAGCGGTCACTACGACACCGATGCCCTCGCGATCGCGCGCACGGCCAAGGAGCTGGCCGAGTTCGGAATCGAGCCTCGTCACCTGCGCGGCATGAAGGCCGCCGCCGACCGCGAGGTGGGTCTCATCGAGCAGATCGTGGCGCCGCTGCGGCGCCCCGGGAATGCCGGAGCGCAGGGCCGGGCCGAGGAGATCGGCAGCGAGATCGCCTCCCTGGCGGTCCGTCTGCACGCCACCTTGGTGAAGTCGGGACTGCGCGACCGCTGACTCGGTTCATGTCGCCGGTCAACCGGGCTGCTGTCGCGACCCGGAGGCGGGTAGGGTGGATGCATGCGCGAGGTCGATGTGCTCGGAGTCCGAGTGGAGATGCCCTCCAACCAGCCGATCGTGCTGTTGCGCGAGGTTGCGGGTGAGCGATACCTGCCCATCTGGATCGGCGCGGTGGAGGCCACCGCGATCGCTTTCGCCCAGCAGGGCGTGGTGCCGCCGCGGCCGCTGACCCACGACCTGCTCAAGGACGTGCTGGAGGCGACCGGCAACGAGCTGACCGAGGTACAGATCACCTCGGTCACCGACCGTGTCTTCTACGCCAACCTGGTCTTCGCCTCGGGCGTCGAGGTGAGTGCGCGGCCTTCGGACTCGATCGCGCTGGCGCTGCGTACGGGGACCAAGATCGTCGTCTCCGACGAGGTCCTCGACGAGGCGGGGCTCGCTGTCCCGGCCGAGCAGGAGGACGAGATCGAGAAGTTCCGGGAGTTCCTCGACGAGATCACGCCCGAGGACTTCGAGTCCCATTGACGGAAACCCTCAGGTTCAACCTGAGGGTTAGGCCAGGCGACACGCCGGAGGGGTTCTTTGACCAGGGCCCTTGCGACGCTTACCTTGTAGTTGTCTCTGTTGTAACTCCAACGATGTGGTCCCCCCGCCGCAGCCGTTCATTCCCCGAGTGGAGTTACGCACAACGGAGTAGACGATGGAGGACATCGTGTTCGACCACGAACAGAAGCCCGGCCACGGCGCCGACGACGCGCAACGCGCGGCGGAGCAGGCTGACGAGCAGGGCCTTCTCTTCACCGACGATGTCTCGACCCTGCCCAGCGACACCGGTTACCGCGGCCCGACGGCCTGCAACGCGGCCGGGATCAGCTACCGCCAGCTCGACTACTGGGCCCGCACCGGTCTCGTCGAGCCGAGCGTGCGCGGGGCCACCGGCTCCGGCACCCAGCGGCTCTACTCCTTCCGCGACATCCTGATCCTCAAGGTCATCAAGCGACTCCTCGACGCAGGCATCTCGCTGCAGCAGATCCGCGCTGCCGTGCAGCACCTGCGTGAGCGGGGCACCGACGACCTGACCCGCGTGACCCTGATGAGCGACGGCGCCTCGGTCTACGAGTGCACCAGCAACGACGAGGTCATCGACCTGCTCCAGGGCGGGCAGGGCGTCTTCGGCATCGCCATCGGTGGCGTCTGGCGCGAGATCGAGGGCACGCTCTCCGAGCTCCCCAGCGAGCGTACGACCGAGGACGGCGAGCAGGTCGCCTCGATGTCCGACGAGCTTTCCGCGCGCCGGGCGGCGCGCAACGCCGGGTAGGTAAACCTCACGTAACACTCGACCCCGAGACCCCGCGGAGGCGGGGCCTCGGGGTCGAGTCGTTTATGCTGGTGGTGCTGACCATCCCGCACGGGAGAGCTCCTCTCGAAGGGGCGCCGAAGGGGCAATTCCTCCCCGGAAACTCTCAGGCATCCACGACTGTGCGGACCAGGCGACTCTGAAGCGGCGCAGGTGCGGTGACAGAGGGGGAGGGCGTACGAGTTGTCTTAGATGCCCTCAGGAGCCACTGTGTCCGACACGCCCACTCTGTCCGAGCTCGACGCCGCCTCCCCGTTCGTGGAGCGCCATGTCGGCCTCTCGGCCGCCGACGAGGCGACCATGCTGCAACGGCTCGGGTACGACTCGGTCGCGGCGATGATGGATGCGGCGGTGCCGGCCGGGATCCGCTCGGTCGAGTCACTGGATCTGCCGGCCGCGCTGAGCGAGGCGCAGGTCGCGTCGCTGGCGCGGGAGATCGCGGCCTCCAACAAGCCCGGCGAGGCGATGATCGGACTGGGCTACCACGCCACCGTGACGCCGCCGGTGATCCGCCGCAACGTGCTCGAGGACCCGAGCTGGTACACCGCCTACACGCCCTACCAGCCCGAGATCTCCCAGGGCCGCCTCGAGGCGCTGATCAACTTCCAGACCATGGTCGGCGACCTGACCGGCCTGCCGGTGGCCAACTCCTCGCTGCTGGACGAGGGCACCGCGGCCGCCGAGGCGCTGGCGCTGGTACACCGGGCGAACCGCAAGGTCACCCAGAAGAATGGCAGGGCTCCGTTCATCATCGACGCCGACGCCCTGCCGCAGTCGATCGAGGTCGTCAAGGTGCGCGCCGAGGCGATGGGCCTCGAGGTCGTCGTGGCCGACCTCTCGCAGGGTCTGCCCGAGGGTGACGCGATCGGTGTGCTGGTGCAGTACCCCGGCGCCTCCGGTCGTGTGCCCGACCTCAAGGCGGTCATCGACGCGGCCCATGAGCGGGGGGCGCTGGCCGTCGTGGCCGCCGACCTGCTCGCTCTCACCGTCCTGGAGGCGCCCGGCACCCTCGGCGCCGACGTCGTCGTCGGCTCGACCCAGCGCTTCGGCATCCCACTCTTCTACGGCGGCCCGCACGCCGGCTACATGGCTGTCCACGAGGGGATCGAGCGGCACCTGCCCGGTCGTCTCGTCGGCGTCTCCGTCGATGCCGAGGGGCGGCCTGCGTACCGTCTCGCTCTTCAGACCCGCGAGCAGCACATCCGCCGGGAGAAGGCGACCTCCAACATCTGCACCGCGCAGGTGCTGCTGGCCGTCGGCGCTTCCATGTACGCCGTCTACCACGGCCCCGCCGGGCTGCGGACGATCGCGACCCGCACCCACCGCTACGCCGCCGTCCTGGCCGCCGCGCTCAAGTCGGCCGGGCTCCCGCTGGTCTCGGAGACGTTCTTCGACACGCTGGGTGTCACCGTCCCCGGCAGGGCGGCCGATGTCGTCACCGCAGCGCGTCGTTTCGGCGTACATCTTCGTCTCGTGGACGCCGACACCGTCGGCATCTCGACCTCGGAGGCGACCACCCGCTCGACCCTGTCGGCCGTGCTCAACGCCTTCGGCGTCTCGGGTGCGGACCTGGACGAGATCGACCGCACCACGGCCAGCGCGCTGCCCGACGGCCTGCTGCGCACCACCGACTACCTCACCCACGAGGTCTTCAACGCGCACCACAGCGAGACCCAGATGCTGCGCTACCTGCACAAGCTGGCGGCGCGCGACTACGCGCTCGACAAGGGCATGATCCCGCTCGGCTCGTGCACCATGAAGCTCAACGCGACCACCGAGATGGAGCCGATCTCTCTGCCCGGCTTCGCCGACCTGCACCCGTTCGTGCCCGCCGAGGACGCCGCCGGCTACACGCGTCTCGTCGGGGAGCTCGAGGGGTGGCTGGCCGAGGTCACCGGCTACGACGAGGTCTCCATCCAGCCCAACGCCGGCTCGCAGGGTGAGTTCGCCGGCCTGATGGCGATCCGCGGCTACCTGGACGCCCAGGGCCAGGGTCACCGCAAGATCTGCCTGATGCCTTCCTCCGCGCACGGCACCAACGCCGCCTCGGCCGTGATGGCCGGGATGAAGGTCGAGGTCGTGAAGTCGTCCGAGGACGGCACCGTCGACCTCGACGACCTGCGGGCGAAGCTCGACGCCCACGGCGAGAACGTCGCCGCGATCATGGTGACCTACCCCTCGACCCACGGGGTCTACGAGGAGGGCATCACCGAGGTCTGCTCGCTGGTGCACGAGGCCGGCGGCCAGGTCTACATCGACGGCGCCAACTTCAACGCGCTCCTGGGCTACGCCAAGCCCGGCGAGTTCGGCGGCGACGTCTCCCACCTCAACCTGCACAAGACCTTCTGCATCCCGCACGGCGGTGGCGGCCCGGGCGTCGGACCGGTCGCGGTCCGCTCCCACCTGGCCCCCTACCTGCCTTCGCACTCCCTGCACCCGGACACCTCGAAGCGCTCGGGCATCGGCGCCATCTCGGCGGCTCCGTACGGCTCGGCCGGCATCCTGCCGATCTCGTGGGCGTACGTCCGGCTCATGGGCGCTGAGGGTCTGACCCGGGCGACGTCCGCCGCGGTGCTGTCGGCCAACTATGTGGCCTCGCGCCTCAACGAGCACTTCCCGGTCCTCTACCGCGGCGAGACCGGCCTGGTCGCGCACGAGTGCATCCTCGACCTGCGCCCGATCACGAAGGAGACCGGTGTCAGCGTCGACGACGTCGCCAAGCGGCTCATCGACTACGGCTTCCACGCCCCGACGATGTCCTTCCCGGTCGCCGGCACGCTCATGGTCGAGCCCACCGAGTCCGAGGACCTCGGCGAGCTGGACCGGTTCATCGACGCGATGATCGCGATCAAGGGCGAGATCGACCGGGTCGCCTCGGGTGAGTGGACCGCCGAGACCTCGGTCCTGCGCGGTGCCCCGCACACCTCCCGCGCCCTCGTCGGCGACTGGGACCGGGCCTACTCGCGCGAGGAGGCCGTCTTCCCGCGCGGCATCGACCCTGACAAGTACTGGCCCCCGGTGGCCCGCATCGACAACACCTACGGCGACCGCAACCTGGTTTGCTCCTGCCCGCCCGTGGAGTCCTTCGCCGAGTGACCTCCCGCCGAGGGCGCGCCAAGTTTCGCGGCCCCTAAGCGGGGTGTTGTGGCGGTGTG
>NZ_JBHXNY010000050.1:0-28584 GCF_042719275.1 Nocardioides sp. NPDC058538
GCGCACACCCCCCCCCCGCGGCCGGTCCCGCCACCCCTGGCCCCCCGCGCCCGACGTACGTGACGGCTCGGCCGACGCCGCTGACGCCTCGGCGCTAGCGGCGGGCAGTGACGTAGCAGGCGACGGCGGTGGCTGCGGCTACGTTGAGGGAGTCGATGCCGGCGGACATCGGGATGATGGCGCGGCGGTCGGCGGCCTCCTGCCAGCGCGGGGAGATGCCGTGGCCCTCGGAACCGAGGACGAGGGCGACCTTGTCGACGCCCTCGACGGCCTTCTCGATGTCGACGGCGTCGTCGGCCAGGGTCAGAGCGACAGTGGTGAAACCGGCAGCGGAGAGGGACGGGAGCGCTTCGTACCAGTCCGGCAGGCGGGTCCACGGCAGCGCGAAGACCGCGCCCATCGCGACCTTGATCGAGCGGCGATAGAGCGGGTCGGCGCAGCGCGGCGCGAGCAGCACGGCATCGAACCCCAGCGCGGCTCCGGACCGGAAGATCGCGCCGACGTTGGTGTGGTCGACGATGTCCTCGAGCACCAGCACCGAGCGGGCGCCCTCGAGCACCGACTCGACCGACGGCAGCGGCCTACGCTTCAGCGACGCCAGCGCACCGCGGTGCACATGGAATCCGGTCACCTCCTCGGCGGCCTTCTCGCTCATCACGTAGCACGGCGCATCGGTCGTGGCGAGCGTGTCGGCGAGCCCGTCGAGCCACTTCGGCGCCATCAGGAACGAGCGCGGCTCGAAACCACCGGCCACGGCGCGGCGTACGACCTTCTCCCCCTCGGCCAGGAACAGCCCCTCCGAGGTCTCGAGGGACTTGCGCAGCTCGACGTCACGCAGGTCGCGGTAGTCCGCGAGCCGGGGATCGGCGGGGTCGGAGATCTCGATGAGTTCAGCCATGGTCAGGGGACCTGCACCTAGTCCTAGAAGAAGTCCGGGTGGGCGACTCGGACGACCTCGCCGACGACGATGATCGCCGGAGGCTGGACGTTCTGGTCGGCCAAGGTCTTTTCGAGGGTCTCGAGCGTCGCCAGGACCGTACGCTCCGTGGGCATCGTGCCGTCGCAGATGACCGCGACGGGGGTGCCGGGCTCGCGGCCGCCATCGAGAAGAGCGGTCGCGATCGCGGGAGCGTTCTGGACGGCCATGAGGAGGACCAGGGTGCCACCGAGGCCGGCGACGGCGGACCAGTTGGTCAACGAGGTCGGGTCGCCCGGCGGGACATGGCCGGAGATGACGGTGAACTCGTGCGCGACGCCGCGGTGGGTGACCGGGATCCCGGCGACTCCGGGCACCGTCACCGGCGAGGTCAGGCCGGGGATGACGTGCACCGGGACACCGGCCTCACGGCAGGCGAGCACCTCCTCGAAGCCGCGGCCGAAGATGAAGTTGTCGCCGCCCTTGAAGCGCGCGACCGCCTTCCCCTGCTGGGCCGCCTCGACGATGATCCGGTTGATCTCCTCCTGCTGGGCCGAGCGGCCGCGGGGGAGCTTGGCGACGTCGACGAGCTCGACGTCGGCGGGCAGCTCGGAGAGCAGCTCCCGCGGCGCCAGCCGGTCGGCGACGACGATGTCGGCCTCCATCAGGGCCTTGCGGCCGGCGACCGAGATCAGCCCGGGGTCACCCGGGCCGCCACCGATCAGGGTCACTCCGGGCACGCGCTGACGCTCGTGCGGAGCGATCAGGTCACCGGAGCGCAGCCCGTCGAGGATCCGGTCGCGTACGCCCGCGGAGCGCCGCGGGTCACGGTTGGCCAGCACGGCGACGGTCAGATCGCCGTCGTGCCCGGTCGCCGGCGTCCAGGCGGTGGCCTGCGTGCCGTCGTCGGAGCGTACGCAGAAGATCCGTCGCTCCTCGGCGGCGGCCGAGATCTCCTCGTTGACGTCGGCGTTCTGGGTCGCGGCGATGACGTACCAGGCGCCGTCGAGCACGTCGGCCGAGAAACGGGCCTGGTGCCAGGTGATCTCGCCCGAGCCGAGCAGTCCCTCCAGCGCGGGGGTCAGCGACGGCGAGACGACCTCGACCCGCGCTCCCGCAGCGATCAGCGCCGGCACACGCCGCTGCGCCACGCGGCCACCGCCGACGACGACCACCCGACGACCCTCGAGGATGAGGCCGGCGGGATAGGGAACGGCATGCTCTGAGCTCATGCCGCAGCCTCCGTCGAAGTGGGCAGAGAATACGGGCACGGCGGCCTGAGGCCTGTGGTCACTCGCTGGCGCTCGCTCATGGGTACATCCTCGCCCAACACCGGGGTGAGGCCTGACAACGGGTCGATTCGCGGACTACGTCCGTGAGCTACGTTGGTGGGCATGGCTCTCGATCGTCCGGTGAAGCCGGATCCCTACTCGCTCATGCCCGCCCTCCCCTCCTTCACGCTGACCAGCGCGGATGTCACCGACGGCCAGCCGCTGAAGCAGGACCAGGTCTACGACGGTGGCAACACCTCCCCGCAGCTCAGCTGGAGCGGCGCGCCGGAGGGGACGAAGTCGTACGTCATCACCTGCTTCGACCCCGACGCGCCCACCCCCAGCGGCTTCTGGCACTGGGCCCTGGTCGACGTCCCTGCCGACGTGACCGAGCTGCCGGCAGGTGCCGGGGCCGGCACCGCCGAGCTCCCGGGCAAGGCGTTCCACGTCGCGACCGACTTCGGCACCAAGGAGTTCGGCGGCGCCGCTCCCCCGGCCGGTGACCAGGTCCACCGCTACTACTTCGTCGTCCACGCGGTCGGCGAGGAGACGCTGGGGGTGGACGACGGGGTGACCCCGGCCGTCGTCTCCTTCAACCTGGCCTTCAAGGCGCTGGCCCGCGCTGTCGTGGTGGGCACCTACCAGCACTGAGTTCCGACATGGGAGTTCTGAGGTCACCGGATGACCTCAGAACTCCCATGTCATCCAGATGCCAGGTGGGTCAGCAGCGTCGGCGTACGACGATGCTCGACGTCGGCGGAGAGGCCGAACGCGAGGAACATCTCGCTCAGACACCGCTCGAACTGCCGCCTGCCGCTGAAGAACCTGCTGATGATCGCGCGGTCGGGGAACCCCGCGTGGATCAGGCCCAGCACCTCGCTCTGGCGCATCGTCAGTCGCGCGATCGCATCGGGATCGGCGTCGGGCGACGCCTCGACCATCCGGGAGATGACCTCCGGGTCGACGACGATCTCACCCGACGCCACCCGGCCGACGACGTCGAAGAAGTGCGGGACGGTGCGTACGCGGGACTTGCGCAGATAGCCGAGACCGCCGGTGCCGGTGCTGGCGAAGACGGCGGCCGCATAGCTCGTCTCGACCGAGTCGCCGAGCACGACGATGCCCATCTCCGGCACCTTCTCGTGCAGCCGGAGGGCAGCGCTGATGCCCTCGTCGTCCGGACCCAGCCTGGCGTCGGTCACGACCAACGTGGGCAGCGTGTCGGTCGCTGCCTGGACGAGCGCCTCGGCGTCACCGGCGTCGGCGACCACCTGGTAGCCACCACGCGCGAGCAGGGCCGTGAGTCCAGCACGAAGAAGAGGCGACTCGTCGGCAACGACGACGCTCGGCTCATAGCTGGGCACAACGGCTCCGCTCGGTGCTGGGGGTAGCGGTCGTACGCATTCTGTCGCACTTCCTCGCAAACCCCCGGTATCTCGCGCCCGTGTTCACATCGGCAGCCGAAGGGAACCCCGCCCGGTCAGAACTCCGTCGGCCCTTCGGAGGCGCGCTTGAGCAGCGTCTCGAAGGACGTGGGATTGGCGAACTCGTCCTCCACCAGCGTCCGATGCGGCGCCGGCGAGGGCGTGCCGCCGCCCACTGCCAGCAGGGCAGCCAGCTCGGCGGCGGCACGGTCGACCCGCTTGGGAAGCTCCGGGCCACCGGCGAAGTCCTCGGTGGCGGCGAAGACCCCGGTCGGGACGACCACCGCGTGCAGGTACGCGAAGAGCGGCCGCAGCGCGTGCTCGAGCACCAGCGAGTGCCGGGCGGTGCCGGCGGTGGCGGCGATCAGGACCGGCTTCGCGTCCAGGACACCCTGCTCGAGTACGTCGAAGAACGTCTTGAACAGGCCCGAGTACGACGCGGAGAAGACCGGCGTCACCGCGATGACGGCGTCGGCCCGGCGCACCTGGTCGATCGCCGCTTGGAGCGCCGGCTTGGCGAATCCGGTGAGCAGGTTGTCGGTCAGCTCATGGGCCAGGCCGCGCAGCTCGACGTGCTCGACCTCGACCTCCGCGCCCCGGGCCTGCACGGCCCGGGTCGTGGCGTCGCCGAGCATGTCGGCGAGCAGCTTGGTCGAGGACGGGACCGACAGCCCCGCGGAGACGACGACGATCCGGGTCACAGCTCCCCCTCGAGCACCTTGGCGACCTCCGGGTCGCTCAGGTCGCGGTCGGACGAGCCGGTGGCGGCGTCGCCCTCGGCGTAGACGGTCGAGTCCTTCGCGCCGCCGGCCTTCTCCACCAGGGAGGCGTGGGTCGGGGCGTCCGGGACGCCGGGCTTGCGCAGCTTCGCGAACTCCGCGCGCAGGGTCGGCAGGATCTCGCCGTAGAGGTCGAGCTGCTCCAGCACCGTCTTCAGCGGCAGCCCGGCGTGGTCGAGCAGGAAGAGCTGGCGCTGGTAGTCACCGACGTACTCGTGGAACGAGAGCGTCCGCTCGATGACCTGCTGCGGCGAGCCGACGGTCAGCGGGGTGGCCTCGGTGAAGTCCTCCAGCGAGGGGCCGTGACCGTAGACCGGGGCGTTGTCGAAGTAGGGCCGGAACTCGTTGATCGCGTCCTGGGAGTTGTGGCGCATGAAGAACTGTCCGCCCAGCCCGACGATGGCCTGGTCGGCGGTGCCGTGGCCGTAGTGCTCGAAGCGCTGCCGGTAGAGCTGCACCATCTGCTTGGTGTGCGAGGCGGGCCAGAAGATGTGGTTGTGGAAGAAGCCGTCGCCGTAGTACGCAGCCTGCTCGGCGATCTCGGGCGAGCGGATCGAACCGTGCCAGACGAACGGCGCGACGCCGTCCAGCGGCCGCGGCGTGGAGGTGTAGCCCTGCAGTGGCGTACGGAACCGGCCGGACCAGTCGACGACGTCCTCGCTCCACAGCCGGCGCAGCAGGGCGTAGTTCTCGATCGCCAGGTTGATGCCCTGGCGGATGTCCTTGCCGAACCAGGGGTAGACCGGGCCGGTGTTGCCGCGGCCCATCATCAGGTCGACGCGGCCGTCGGTGAGGTGCTGGATCTTGGCGTAGTCCTCCGCGATCAGCACCGGGTCGGTGGTGGTGATCAGGGTGGTCGCGGTGCTCAGGATGATGTTCTCGGTCTTGGCACCGATGTAGGCCAGCGTGGCGGTGGGGTTGGATGCGATGAACGGCGGGTTGTGGTGCTCACCGGTCGCGAAGACGTCCAGGCCCACCTCCTCGGCGTGCTTGGCGATCTCGACGGTCGCCTTGATGCGCTCGTGCTCCGTCGGGGTCCTGCCGGTCGTCGGGTCCATCGTGACGTCACCGACGGTGAAGATGCCGAACTGCATACCCATGGTTCCCTGCCCCTTTCGTGGACTCTTCCACGATAGTTGAAATCCGAACTACTCGGCAAACAGTTGCTGCGTCAACGTTATTCCAGGAAACCCCTTGGCGTACGCAGGCCCCGTTGTGCCAACGTACGTCAGGTGTCCGGGGCGCTGCATTCACAGATGAGTCTGTACTCCGCGATCGCGACCAGTTCCTTCCGCCGCTATTCGACCTACACCGCTGCCACGCTCGCCGGGATCTTCACCAACTCGGTCTTCGGGATCATCCTCAGCTTCGCCTACCTGGCGCTGTGGGAGCAGAACCCGTCGGCCGGCGGCTACCAGGCCGACCAGGCGGTCACCTTCGTCTGGATCGGGCAGGCGCTGCTGATGACGATCGCGCTGTGGAGCGGCGGCTCGACCGACGACCTCGCCGAGCGGATCCGCAACGGCGACATCGCCGTCGACCTCTACCGTCCCGTCAGCGTGCTCGGCTGGTACCTCGCCGCCGACCTCGGCCGAGGGCTCTACCACTTCGCGACCCGCGGCGTGGCGCCGACGATCGTCGGCGCGCTGCTCTTCGGGCTGGTCATGCCCTCCCCCGCCGGTGCGGTCGGCTTCCTGGTCAGCGTCACGCTCGCGGTGGTGGTCAGCTTCGCCGTCCGGTTCCTCTTCGCCGCCAGCGCGTTCTGGCTCCTGGACGCGACCGGTCCGCGGGTGCTGCTGAGCGTGCTGGCCACCTTCTTCAGCGGGCTGACGCTGCCGCTCAACCTCTTCCCCGACGGCCTGCGCCAGGTCGCGCTGGCGCTCCCGTTCGCCTCCTACATCCAGACACCGGCCGACATCTGGCTGGGCCGTCACACCGGGCTCGACATGCTCGCCGCGATCGGGCTGCAGGTCCTGTGGGCGGTCGTCCTCCTGGGCGTCTGCGCGCTCGTGCTGCGTGCCGCGACCCGGAAGGTGGTGGTCCAAGGTGGTTGAGGTTGCTCATGCGGTGCGCGCCTACTGGCTCATCGCGCTGCTGTGGATCCGGGCGGCGATGGCCTACCCGGTCTCGTTCTGGACGATGACGGTCGGCGGCATCCTGATCACCTTCCTCGACTTCGTGGCGATCTGGCTGATGTTCAGCCACGTCGACACCTACGGCGGCTTCACGCTGCGCGAGATCGCCCTGATCTACGGGGTCACCTCGATCGCGTTCCGGGTCGCCGACATGCTGGTCGGGAGCGTGGAGAAGATCGGCCGATACGTACGCAGCGGGGATCTCGACGCGATGATGACCAAGCCGGTCCCGGTGCTGGTGCAGCTGTGCGCCGACCGGTTCGAGCTGCGCCGGCTCGGCCAGATCGCCCAGGGCATCGCGGTCTTCGCGTGGGCGGCACCGATCGTGGACTGGAACCCACAGCGCCTGCTGGTGCTCGCGGTGGCGCTCGTCTCGGGTGTGGTCATCTACTTCTGCGTGTTCGTGACCTTCTCGACGATCCAGTTCTGGACCACGGACGCCTCCGAGTTCGCCAACGCCTTCACCTACGGTGGCAACACGATCATGCAGTATCCGATGACGATCTTCCCGCGCGAGGTCGTCCGGTCGCTGACCTACCTGCTGCCGCTGGCGTTCGTGAACTGGTATCCGTGCCTGTTCCTGCTCGGTCTGACCGACCCGTTCGGGGCTCCGGACTGGTTCCGCTTCGCCTCGCCCCTGGCCGCGCTGGCGCTGGTCGGTCTGACCGCGCTCGTGTGGCGTCAGGGGCTTCGTCGTTATCGATCCACCGGGAGCTGATGTGGCACTGATCGAGGTGCGGGACCTGTCGCGAGACTTCACGATCCGCAAGGGAGCGGGTCTGTTGAGACGTACGTCGGTGGTGAAGCACGCCGTCCACGACCTCTCCTTCGAGATCGATGCCGGTGAGATGGTCGGCTACATCGGCCCCAACGGCGCCGGGAAGTCGACCACGATCAAGATGCTCACCGGGATCCTGGTGCCCTCCGGCGGGTCGGCGCGGGTGGCGGGTCTGGAGCCCTCCCGCCAGCGCCGGGAGCTGGCCCGGCGGATCGGGGTGGTCTTCGGTCAACGTACGTCGCTGTGGTGGGACCTGCCGCTGCGTGACTCCTTCGAGCTGCTGCGGCGGATCTACCGGATCCCCGACCAGACCTTCCGCCGCAACCTCGAGGACCATGTCGCGCTGCTCGACCTCGGCGACCTGATGGACACCCCGGTGCGGCAGCTGAGCCTGGGGCAGCGGATGCGCGGCGACATCGCCGCGGCGCTGCTCCACGACCCCGAGATCCTCTATCTCGACGAGCCGACCATCGGTCTCGACGTCATCTCCAAGGGGCGCCTGCGGGAGTTTCTGCGCGCCCTCAACCACGAGCGTGGGACGACCCTGATGCTCACCACGCACGACCTGCAGGACATCGAGGCGCTGTGCGACCGGGTCATCGTCATCGACCACGGCACCGCCGTCTTCGACGGCCCCCTGCCCACCCTGCGGGCCAACGGCGACGCCTCTCGCACCCTCGTCGTCGACCTCGTCGACGAAGCCTCCCCGATCGCCATCGAGGGCGCTCGGGTCGTGAAGGTCGAGGGCCCCCGCCAGTGGCTCGCCTTCCCCGCCGGCGCCTCCGCCGCGCCGCTGGTCGCACAGGTCGCCGCCGCATACGACGTCGCCGACCTGTCCATCCACGAGCCCGACATCGAGGACGTCATCCGGCAGCTCTACTCGCGCTGATCCGGTCTGTTCGCGCCGACCCGGGCGGGTTCAGGACTCGAGGCGCAGGACGGCGAGGTCGTCGGGCTGGCGGGAGAGCTCGGCGAGGGTGTGGCGGAGGCGGTCGAGGAGGGACTCGATGGACGACGCGGCGATCACGGTGTCCGGGTAGCGGACGCGGACGGCGAGGCCGGTGTGGGTGCGGGAGAACCAGATCTGTACGTCGTCGGCCAGCGTCGAGGCGGAGATGTGCTGGGCGTCGCGGTCGAGATGGGTCGAGCCGCCAGGGACATGGCGGTAGTCGACCCAGGAGACGACGAAGACGTCGTTGCGGGTCTGCACGAGCGGCTCGGTGAGCGAGCCGAGGACCTGGTCGAGCGGCACCGACCCGAGGCGTACGCCGTGACGGACCGCGTCGCCGGCCTCGGCCAGGCCCAGATCGGTGAGCGAGGCAGGGACGGTGAGCGGGACGGTGGTGGTGTACCAGCCGATCGAGCGGGTCAGCGGTTCTGCAGAGCGGGTGGAGACCGGCGCCATCGTGTCCAGCCGGTCACCGCCACCGAGGTCGGAGATCGCGGTGGCGAGGGCCGCGAGCACGGCGGCGTACGTCGAGGCGCCGCTGTTGCGGGCACGGCCGGCGATACGGTCCATCAGGTCGGCGTCGGCCAGCGGAGCCACGGCGGTGGCCTGGGCGGCCCGCTCCCCCGGCTCGAGGCCGAGCGGCAGCGGGAAGGTCGGCAGCCGGTGGCCGCGGCCACCGAGGAACTCACCCCAGCCGCGCAGCAGCGGGTCGTCGGCGCCGACCCGGGCGGGGCGGTCGGCTCCCTGCTCGACGGCTTCGAGGAACGACCTCACCGGCGGCAGCGACGGCTCGTCGCCGCCCTCGGTGAAGGTGGCGTAGAGGTCGGCGAGCTCCTCGACCGCCACGGCGACCGAGTGGGCGTCGCAGTGCAGGTGGTCCATACCGAGGACGATCGTGGAGCGGTCGGGGCGGGAGATCGCGGCCGGCAGGAAGGCCGGATAGGCGAACGGCCCGCACCGCTCGTCGAGGGCGGCGTGCAGCGCGGCGCGGGTCTCCTCGACGGTGCTGGTGTGGCCGATGGAGGTCACCGACCAAATGAGAGTGCCGGGGTGGTGCCGGCAGGCCTGAAGCCCCTCGGGCCCGGCGACGACCTCGAGCTGCAGGCTGCCGTGGCGGGCGAGGAAGGCACGCCAGGTGCGGGAGAGCGCGACCGGCTCGATGGGCCCGTCGACGTCGAAGGCGGCGGCCAGCCAGACGGTCGGCGCCCCGGCCATCGCCCCAGCGAGGTGGTTGCGCTGGTTGAGCGAGAGCTCGGCGGGCGCACCGTGGGCGGGGGCGGAGAGGTCCCAGCGGAGCAACGTGCCCGGCCGGGGCTCCCACAGGTCAGCGGTCGTGACCAGCATGTCCGGTCCCGATGATCTGGTCGGCATCTACGGGGCGCACCGGCAGGCCGAGATCGGCGAGCACGTCGTGGAGCGCCTCGAAGAAGGTCGCCACCGCCCGCCCGCCCCGCTCGGTGTCGGGGCTCTGGGTGGCCAGCTCGAATCGGTCGGCGAAGCGGTTGACCCACAGGCTGGCGTTGGCGGTACGACCCTCGCCGGTGAAGTGCAGGCCGGTGTCGAACGCGGTGGTCCCGGCACCGGGGAACTTGCGTACGTCGAGGTAGGAGACCATCTGCGGGCTGGCCAGCTCGCTCGGCGCGAGCACCCCGCCGGCGACCATGGCGCCCAGTGCAACGTGGACCGGGGTGCGGGCCAGGTCGCGGGCGGTGCCGAAGGCCTTCTCCGCCGCGAGCACCGTCTCGGGAAAGGTCTCCCCCAGCGGCATCGAGACGGGGGCGAAGTTGCAGAACCAGCCGTGCGACATCGCGGTCTGACGCGACCGGGTGCCCAGCACGGTGATCCCCAGGTAGTCCGAGGTGCCGGTCAGTCGCTGCTCGACGTGGGCCAGGAGCGCGAAGACGCCACTGGTGAACCGCCCGCCGGCGGCACGGCACAGGTCCTCGAGCGCGTCCACCGCCTCACCCTCGAGCGCGGTCCAGGACCGGACCCGGACCGGCGCTGTCTCACCAGGGGCCAGCCCGAGATCGACCGGGAACCGCGGCAGCCGCCCGCCGTGACGCGAGACGATGTCGGCCCACTCGCGCACCGCCGGTGTCTCCGCATCGCACTCGGCGGCGAGCTGCTGCTCGGCGGCTGCGTACGCCACGAAGCTGTCGGCCTCCGGCAGGTCCGGCGCCGGGGATCCCAGGGCCGCCGCATAGGCCGCGCCAAGCTCGGCGGGGACCGTCAGCTGCGAGGCGCCGTCGGTGAAGGCGTGGTCGCAGCCCCAGAAGTAGGTGAACCCCTCCTCGCGCACGATCGCGCCGAGCAGGAACGGCGTCCAGGAGTCTGGTCGGCACTGCTCGTCCCACAGGCCGATGAGCAGGTCCTGCCAGCCACCGGACCAGTCGGCCGGCGCCTCGACCTCGACGGCCTCGAAGGCGATCGCGTCAACGGGCACGACGTGTCGCACCGGCGTGGCGCCGGAGAGGTCGAACCACGTGCGCAGCCCCTCGTGACGACCGACGAACGTGGTCAGCGCCTCGACGTAGGCCACCTCGTCGAAGGCCACGTCGAACTCGCCGCAGGTCCCGGTCCAGGCGCGGTGCACCCCGCCGGAGACGACCTTGGCGCGGTAGGCGTTGAGGTGGTCGGCCTGCAGGAACGAGGGCGCTCCGGGAGAGACGGGAGCGGCATCGGCCGCCGCCTGGCACTCACGGATCGGGCGCAGCACGACCACCCGGCCAGGCGCCGGCGCCAGCTCCGCGAGCGCCCCGATCCTCATGCCGCCGCCTCCGTCGAGGAGAGCAAAGAGTACGGACCCGGCGGCATGAGCCCGATGGTCGTTCGCTGGCGCTCACTCATGCCGTGCCCTCCAGCTCGGCGGTCTCGGGCTGCGCGATCTCCTCCAGCAGCCCGCTCATCCCGCCGATCAGGTCACGCACGACCCGTTCGGCGGCGACGGTCTCGGGGTAGCGCGTCGAGACGTTGAGACCGTCCCGGTCACGCACGAACCACAGGTAGACCTCGTCGTCGGCACGCACGGGGGCTCGCAGCGTACGGGCGTCCCACTCGTTCCAGTGCTCGGCGCCGGAGATGAAGCGGGTGTCGACGAAGGTGACGACGAAGTGCGGGGCGTCATCGACGCCGAGCAGGTCGGCGACCCGCGCGAACGGCTGCGGGACCAGCGGCTTCGCCGCGGCGAGCGCGGCCTGGACGCGGCCGGCGACCTCGGGCAGCGTGGTCGCGCCGGTGATGTCGAGGGTGATCGGGACGAGGCCGACGTACCAGCCGACCGCGGCGGCGTGCTCGGCGGTGTAGCGGGTGTGCATCGGCGCCACGAAACGCATGCGCTCCACGCCGTGCTGGGCACGCAGGACATACGCCATCGCGCCCATCATCCCGGCCTGGAAGGAGACGCCGGCACCCTTGCACAGCTCGCCCAGGGCCCGGGCCCGGCGGGGCTCGCCGAGCCACTGCGACAGGCTGGCCTGCGGCAGCGGCGACGCCGATGCGGGTACGTCGGTGATGCCCGTCACCGGGAAGTCGGCGAACCGAAGTCCCCCGTCGGGACCGGTCAGCCAGTCGCGCCAGACCCGCACCGACTCGCTCTCCATCGCCATCGCCTCGCCGGTGACCCGCTCCTCGGCGGCATGGTCGACGTGGCTGCCGGTGGTGGCCGCGGACAGCTCCGCGAACGGCTCGCCGGCCAGCGCCCGCTCGTAGAGCGAGGCGATCTCCTCGAACCAGAGCAGCTGGGAGTAGGCGTCCATGACGCCGTGGTCGGCGCCGAAGACGAGGGTGAAGCCGTCGGCGTCGGCCACCGTCGCGAAGACGACGTAGGGCCACGCCGAGGGGTCGATGTGATCGGCGAGGAAGTCCGAGACGCAGCCCCGGGCGTCCTCGCCGTCGAACCGGCCGAGAACGGTGGTGGTCACCGACACGTCGGCAGCGGCGACCGCACGGCGCCGCCGGCCGGCCGGCGTCTCCTCGACGGTCCCGCGCAGCGCCTCGTGACGCCCGATCCAGGCCCGGAGCGCGAGGCCGAGCGCCTCGGTGTCGAGTTGCCCGTGCAACCGCATGATCGAGCCGATCCAGGAGCCCGCCTCGGCGGTGTCGAGGTGCAGCTCGTGGTTGTGGGACAGTCGGCGGTCGTCGTCGACCCAGGCGCTCGGCTCCGCGGCGGGGATCCACGCGGTCACCTCGCCCGGGGGTACGTCGTACGCGGACAGCTCGGTGTACTCCATCGGAGGTGGAGTTCCTCTCTGAGGTGGGGGCTCATTGCGGCAAAACGTCATCTCGGGGACCCGAACGAACCTCAAGAACGCCGTAGCCCGAGAAGGCGACCCGCCTGGGACGACAGCGATGTCGTCCCACGTCGCGGCCTATTGTGCACACAGGTCCGCACCCGAATTCGACCGCCCCCGGACGTGGGAATCGCCACACTTCTTTATTGCCCCCGGGGGTTTACATGACGTATCAACTCCGATTGACTCCTCCCTCCGCGCGCGCTATCGCTGTGTGATCTCGCCGGGCCTCTGCCCGGCCGCCCGCCAATCTCGAGGACTCCCCCATGCCCGTTGCCACCCGTGCACCGATCGACAACTCCGGCCGCCTGCAGTTCGCCGACGACCTCTTCGCCCGCCGCCATCGGGGCCTCGGAAGTCCGATCGCCAACCAGTGGATCTGGCGGCTCAACAGCCCCTACGACGCCGACCGGCTGCGCTACATCGCGGCCGGACTGGCCGAGGGCGGGCTGTCGCGGAGGCTGCACCGGGCGAAGTTCCCGGGGGCTCGCGACCTGTGGACCAACGCGGACCGGGAGTCGATCGAGCTCTACGAGGAGATCCTCCCCGTCGCCGAGATCACCGGCTGGCTCCAGGAGCGTCACAGCGACCACCTCGACCCGCACGAGGGCCTGACCTACCGGCTCACCGCGATCAACCTCGACGACGGCACCTCAGTGGTCTCGATGCTGCTCGCCCACGCGGTCGGTGACGGTGGCTCCGTCCTCGACGCCGTGTCCCGGGCCTCCCGCGGCGAGCCGCTGCGGCTGCCGCCCGCGCCCGCCAAGGGCCGCGACCGGCTCCGTGCCGAGGCCGCCGACAGTCGCGCGCAGTGGCGCGCCGTCCGCGACTGGACCAAGGCCCGCCGTCAGGCGAAGAAGGACGGCACGGCGGCCCTGGCCGCCAAGGCGCCCCGCGTCTATCCGGAGGCCACCCCGAACCCGACCCCCGAGGGCTGGCGGATGCCGCGGATGATCGCCGAGTTCGACACCGAGACGATGACGAAGATCGCCGCCGAGCACGGCGGCTCGACCAACGCCTGGTTCATCAACGTCGTCGCCGACCTGCTCGTCCGCATCGACCACGTGCCGGTCGACCGGGGCGACGTCCCGGTCTCGCTGCCGATGAGCGACTTCCAGCCTGGGGATGTACGTTCCAACTCGACCCGCGTGGCCATGGTCGAGGTGCCGCGCGACGTGCTCGACAAGCGCGACCTCGCCGCGATCAAGAAGCTCTCCAAGGCCGCCTACATCCGCCTCGGACAGGCCGGCCCGGGGCTGGTCCCGGTGCCGCTGGCGATGATGCAGATGCTGCCCGACGCCGTGCTCGACAAGCTCCCGCAGCCGCCGGCCGCGGCATGCATGGCCTCCAACCTGCCCCAGCTCCCCGACGACTACCGTTACGCGATGGGTGCGGACGTACGCCTCGTGGCCGGGCTCGCCGGCTACCAGAACGCGACCGCGCAGGATGCCTACGACGTCGGCGGCGGGATCATCTCCTGGCTGATCCAGTCGGGGCCGCGTACGACGCTCAACCTCGTCGCCGCCGAGCCCGACCGCGTGCCCGACCTGGACTTCCTGAAGAGATTGGTCGTCGAGGAGCTCGGCTCGTGGGGTCTGACCGCCGAGGTGTGGTGACGTGCCCGAGCACGAGATGCTGCCCGCACTTCCGCTCGCGAGCCTCGGCGCCCGCCCGGCACCGTTCGCTCCCGAGCCCACCAACCGACTGATGTACGACGACGAGGTCTTCCTCCGCTCCGCGACCGTGATCGGCGTCCCGGTCGTGGCCCAGACCGCCTGGCGGTTCCCCACCGAGATCCCGGTCGAGGCGGTCCAGGACCTGGTCGACGAGCTGGCCAAGGGCCCGCTCAACCGCCTCGTCGTCCGCCCGAAGGTCATCGGCGCGCGCTCCCGCTGGGTGCCGGCGACGACCGCCGAGCCGGTCCGCCTGCATCCCGACCGGATCAAGCCCGACCAGGTGGTGGGCTGGCTCGACAGCACCGCCGACGAGGTGCCGTTCGACCCGGTGAAGGGCCCGCTGTGGGCCTACTTCATGGCCTACACCACCGACGGCGGCACGGTCGTGGCCTACAACGCCTCCCACATCGTCTGCGACGGCGGGATGAAGCTCGGCGCCGTGATCGCGGCCGTACGCCGCCAGCACCTGCCGCGGCTCCCCGCCCCCGAAGCGGAGCGCGAGGTGACCCGCAAGGACGACCGGCGCGACGCGCGCACGATGGCACGCGCCGCCGTTCGCGGCCTCCGGGAAGCCCGGAAGGCCGGGAAGCTCCCCGAGCTGGAGGCCCAGTCCTCCGAGAAGCGGCCTCTGCCCGCCCCGCAGGCCGACGACGACGTCGTCCATGAGGTCGCCAACGCCTCTGCCGACTGCCCCGTCGAGGAGTGGAACGCGGCCGCGGAGGGGGCCGGCGGCACCTCCAACGCGCTGCAGGTCGCGATCTCGGTCGAGGTGCTCCTCGAGGCCGGGATCGTACGCCCCGGCGAGCCGGTCAAGATGTCGCTGCCCGTCTCGATGCGCGGCGAGGGTGACCTGCGCTCCAACGTCACCTCGGGCATCTCGATCGCGGTCGAGACAGAGGTGCGCGACGGCGTCGGCCGGGTCACCGACCTGGCTCACATCCGGGAGCGGTCGAAGAGGGAGTTCTCAGCGCTCTTCAAGGGCACCCGCCCCGACCCGATCGCCCACATCGCGCCGCTGGCCCAGATGATCCCGGACAAGCTCGCCAAGCCGCTGCTCAAGGGGGTCGTCACGCCGCTGGGTCTCGCCTCCAACCTGGGCCGGCCCGACCCCGACTTCGTGGCGCCGTTCGGCGCGGCCGCCGACTCGATCCTCTTCCGCGCCGTGACACTCGGCGCCACCCGCGGTGAGCTGCGCCGGATGCGCGGCGGCGTCACGTCGTGGTGGAGCGAGGTCGGAGCGACCTGCACCTTCGGCATCCGCGCGCTCGACCCCGACGCGATCCCCGACTCCGAGCGACTGAAGGAGATCGTGACCACCGTCTACGGACGTTGGGGCCTGGTTCCAACATTCTGGTGAGAGGATTGCGACCATGACGATCGACGTACTCGGTGAGCCCTACACCGTCGAGACCATCGAGCTCGCGGACGACTTCGAGGGCACCGTCGTGGCCACGCTGGTCAAGCGGCCGGCCGACGGCGAGGCGAAGGGCGCCGTCCTCTACGTCCACGGCTTCTCCGACTACTTCTTCCAGAAGGAGTACGCCGAGTGGTGGACCGCTCGCGGCTACGACTTCTACGGCCTGGACCTGCGCAAGTACGGTCGCTCGCTGCGGGAGCACCAGTCGGGGACGTACGTCGGTGACCTCGTCGAGTACTTCGACGAGATCGACGCCGCCTGGGAGCGGATCACCGAGCGCGACGGCCACTCGCGCATCATGCTCAGCGCCCACTCCACCGGTGGGCTGACGGTCTCGCTGTGGGCCGACGACCGCCAGCCCGACGCGCTGGCCGGGATGGTGCTCAACTCGCCGTGGCTCGACCTGCAGGGCTCGTTCCTGCTGCGCTCGGTCGCCAGCCCGGTGGTGCGCCGCGTCGGCCACCGGGCCCCGATGCGCGAGCTCGGCCGCGACGTCAGCGGTTTCTACACCATGTCGCTCCACGTCGAGCACGACGGCGAGTGGGAGTTCGACCTCGGGCTCAAACCCGTCGGCTCCTACCCGATCCGGCTCGGCTGGCTCAAGGCGATCCGCGACGGCCACGCCCGGCTCCACCGCGGTCTGAACGTCAAGGCACCGGTGCTGGTGCTCTCCTCCGACCGCTCCAGCAAGCCGAAGGCGATGGGCGAGATCGTGCACTCAACCGACATCGTGCTCGACGTGCGCCAGATCCGCCGTTGGTCGACCGCCATCGGCAGCCACGTCACCTACATCGCGGTTCCCGGGGCGAAGCACGACGTGATCCTGTCGCGCCCCGAGGTCCGCAAGCAGGCGTACGCCGAGATCGAGCGGTGGCTGGCGGCGTACGGCGTCTGAGCCAAGGCTTAGCCGCAACTTTCCCACGATGTGAAACACGGTCGTCGAAGGGGCATGGCGGGCCACAGGCACGGAACAACTCTCGAACCGGCCCGACACAGTCGCTCCAGAACTCGATTTCAATCGGTAGCCGCGCCACCCCGGTGAACGGAAGGCAAAGACAGCGCGCGTTAGGGTGCTGTGGTCCCGAACCCAACCGGAAGGACAACAGTGTGACTTCTGAGAAGAAGACAGACAGTCCGAAACATTCCGACAACCAGAATTCCTCTGGGCACAACCCCTCTGGCCTCATCAAGTCCCCCACGGGCGAAGTCGTCCCGCACCCCGCGCTGGACCTGCCGATCTCGAGCGAACAGGACCAACGCAAGGGAATCGACTGGGTAGTCTTCGGCATCGCGGCGGCCATCGCCATCGCGTTCATGGCCTGGGGCTTCATCAACACCGACGGCATGGGCAAGGTCGCCGGCAACGCCCTCACCTGGGTGCTGGACAAGGCCGGCTGGGTCTTCGTCCTGACCGCCAGCGGCTTCGTCATCTACATCATCTGGCTCGCCGTCAGTAAGTACGGCAACATCCCCTTGGGCCGTGACGACGAGAAGCCGGAGTTCAAGACGGCTTCCTGGATCGCGATGATGTTCAGCGCCGGAATGGGCATCGGTCTGATGTTCTACGGCGTCAGCGAGCCGATCTCGCACTTCGTCACCCCGCCGCCGGGCACCGGCGAGGCGGGCAACCCCGAGGCCATCCAGCACGCGATGGCGACCACGATGTTCCACTGGACTCTGCACCCGTGGGCGATCTACGCGGTCGTGGGTCTGGCGATCGGCTACGGCGCCTACCGCAAGGGCCGCGTCAGCCTGATCTCCTCGGCCTTCACGCCGCTGCTCGGCAAGAAGACCGTCGAGGGTCCGGCAGGCAAGGCGATCGACATCTTCGCGATCTTCGCGACCCTGTTCGGCTCCGCCACCTCGCTCGGCACGGGCGCGATCCAGATCGAGAGCGGCCTGCAGATCGTGGCCGGGCTCGGCGAGGTCGGCAACAACGTCCTCATCGGGATCATCGCGGTCCTGACGGTCTGCTTCGTGATCTCCGCGGTCTCGGGTGTGGCCAAGGGCATCCAGTGGCTCTCCAACATCAACATGGTGCTGGCCCTGCTCCTGGCGCTGTTCCTCTTCGTGGTCGGCCCGACGGTCTTCATCCTCGACCTGATCCCGACCTCGCTCGGCACCTACATCGGCGACCTCGCCCAGATGTCGGCCCGCACCGGTGTCGGCGGCGAGGAGACCTCCGCGTGGCTCGGTTCCTGGACCGTCTTCTACTGGGCCTGGTGGATCTCCTGGACGCCGTTCGTCGGTATGTTCATCGCGCGGATCTCGCGCGGGCGCACCATCCGGCAGTTCGTCGCCGGCGTGCTCCTCGTACCGAGCGCCGTCAGCGTGATCTGGTTCTGCATCATGGGCGGCACCGCCATCGACCTGCAGCGCGACGGGACCGTCGACATCGCCGGTCTGGGCGGCGTCGAGTCGCAGCTGTTCACCACGCTCGACCAGTTCCCGCTGGCCACCGTGATGAGCATCCTGGTCATGGTCCTGGTGGCGATCTTCTTCGTCTCCGGCGCCGACGCGGCCTCGATCGTGATGGGCACGCTCTCCGAGCGTGGCGCCGAAGAGCCGAGCCGGCCGACGGTGGTCTTCTGGGGTGTCGCGACCGGTGTCGTGGCCATCCTGGGTCTGATCGCCGGTGGCGCCGACGCGCTCTCCGGGCTGCAGACGATCACGATCGTGGCGGCACTGCCGTTCGCGGTGATCATGGTCGGGCTGGCGGTCTCGCTGCAGCGCGACCTGGCTTGCGATCCGCTGATCGTGCGTGGTCAGTACGCCGCAGAGGCGGTCGAGCAGGCCGTCATCACCGGCGTCACCGAGCACGGTGACGACTTCGCGCTCGCGGTCGTCGAGGACGACCACAGCAACAGCGCCGAGCCGGCCTCGGCCGACGGAACCGCGGTTCCTGCCGACAAGGCCTGACAAGTCACTGCAGCTGATGGCGGGGTCCTCCGGGACCCCGCCATCAGTCGTCTGTCAGCGGGGTCCCGGCGTAGGTCTCCAGGGTGACGAACTCCTCGACCGGCTGCCTGCGCAGCCTGGTGAGCTGCTTGACCGGCTTGCCCAGTGGGACGACCGCGGCGACGGCGTAGCCCTCAGGGGCGCCGAGCAGCTCGAGGAGCGCCGGCTCCTCGGCGGCCACCATCGTGGTGATGACCCCACCGAAGCCCTCGTTGCGCGCCGCGAGGAGCGTGTTCCACACCAGCGGATAGACCGAGGCACCGGAGACGACACCCACCCGGTCCAGCTCGGAGTCGATGGACGCGACCGCGCCGAGGTCGACGAGGAAGACGAGCACCACCGGAGCCGTACGCAGCGGCTCGGTCATCCCATGCGGGACCCGGGTCGCGGCGATCTGCTCGTCGGTCACCGCCGTCGGGTGCACCGTGTTCCACGGCATCTCCCCCGCCTTCTGCTGCGCCATGTACCTGCGGGCGCCCGTCGCGGTCAGCTCGACCAGACGCTCGCGGGTCTCCTGGCTGCGTACGACCACGACGTGGCCGCCCTGCCGGTTGCCGCCGGAGGGCGCGAACCGGGCGTTGTCGAGGATCCTGGCGAGGGTCTCGTCGGGCAGCGGGTCGTCGGTGAAGTCGCGTACGGCATGGGTGGTCCGCATCGCCTCGTAGAGCTCCATGGCTCCATCCCAGCAGACTCAGCCCAGACTCAGCCCATCAGGAAGGCGACCAGTGCCGTGATACCGACCACGACGATCACACCGCGGAGCACGTTGGGCGGCAGCCGGCGGCCGATCCTGGCACCCAGCAGACCACCGATCGTCGCGCCGACGGCGATCAGGGCGACGATCTTCCAGTCGACGTCGGCAACGAGGGCGAAGATGAGCCCGGAGATGCCGTTGGTGATGGCGACCAGGACGTTCTTGAGCCCGTTGAGACGCTGCAGCGTCTCGGCGACCCCGATGCCGATGATCGCGATCATCAGCACGCCCTGAGCGGCACCGAAGTAGCCGCCGTAGACGCCGAGCATCGCTATCGCCGGCCAGACCCACCAGCGCTCGCTCCTGCCGCGGTGTCCTGAGCTTGTCGAAGGGTCATCGGGCAGGTCGCCGTGCCGTGTGGCGACCCAGCGGGAGATGCGCGGACCGGTGATCACCAGGACCACACCGAGCCCGATCAGCACCGGGACGATCGCCTCGAACGCACCGGGCGGAAGCACCAGCAGCAGGATCCCGCCGACCGCGCCACCGATGAGAGCCGCGACCCCGAGCCGCAGGATCCGTCCGCGCTGCCCGGAGAGCTCGCGACGGTAGCCCCAGGCACCGGCCAGCGAGCCCGGCACGAGGCCGATCGTGTTGGAAACGTTGGCCACGACCGGAGGTACGCCGAAGGCCAGCAGCGTCGGGAACGTGATCAGCGTGCCCGAACCGACGGCAGCATTGATGGTGCCCGCCCCCACCCCGGCGATCAGGATGAGGGCGGACTGAAGTGGATCCACCTAGGCGGTCGGCTCGGCAGGAGGCTTCGGTCGGTTGGGTGCCTCTGCCTGCTTGGCCTCGGCGAGCGCCTCCTGGACGGCTGCGGCCGCGGAGGACTGCTCGAGGTCGATCGTCGGCTCGGCCGAACCCATGTCGACGCGCTTGACGGGGCCCTCGACCTCGTCCGGGATGCCCTGGAGGCTGTTCATCGTCGAGCCGAGGCCCTCGAGAGCCTTGCCGATCTCGCTCGGGACGATCCACACCTTGTTGGCGTCGCCCTCGGCGATCTTCGGCATCATCTGGAGGTACTGGTAGGCCAGCAGCGACTGGTCGGGACGACCGTCGTGGATCGCCTGGAAGACGGTCTGGATGGCCTGACCCTCACCCTGGGCGCGCAGGATCGCGGCCTCGCGGTCGGCCTGCGCCGCGAGGATCTGCGACTCGCGCTGACCCTCGGCGTTGAGGATGGCGGACTGCTTGTTTCCCTCGGCGGAGAGGATCGCGGACTGGCGCTGCCCCTCGGCGGTGAGGATCGCGGCGCGCTTGTCGCGGTCGGCGCGCATCTGCTTCTCCATCGCGTCCTTGATGGACATGGGCGGGTCGATCGACTTGATCTCGACGCGCTTGACCTTGATGCCCCAGCGGCCGGTGGCCTCGTCCAGGACGATCGAGAGACCGGAGTTGATCTGCTCGCGGCTGGTCAGCGTCTCCTCCAGGGTCATGCCACCCACGATGTTGCGCAGGGTGGTCATGGTGAGCTGCTCGACGGCCTGGATGTAGTTGGCGATCTCGTACGTCGCCGCCACCGGGTCGTTGACCTGGAAGTAGATGACCGTGTCGATCGAGACGGTCAGGTTGTCCTCCGTGATCACCGGCTGAGGTGCGAACGCTACGACCTGCTCGCGCATGTCGATCATGTAGCGCACCTTGTCGACGAACGGGATCACCGCGTTCAGGCCGGGGTCACGCTTCGACTGGAACTTGCCGAAGCGTTCCACGATGCCGACCCGCGCTTGCGGGATGATCTTGATCGTCTTGGCCAGCGTGGTGATCACCAGCACCGCCAAGATGACCAGAAGGGCCAGGATGATGCCACCCATTGCCAATCAGTCCTTGTCTATTCGTTGTGCGTCAGGTTGCCCGGAAACTACGGAGTCCCGAGCTCCGGAAGAGGATGGACGTACGCCGTCGCTCCTCTGATCTCGAGCACCTCGACCGGCGTGCCGGCCGCGATCACGAGCGTCTCGTCATACGGCTGAGCGGTCCAGAGCTCGCCGTCGAGCTTGAGCTGCCCAGGCTTGTGGGCGCTGATCTCGACGGGAGAGATGGCCTGGACGCCGATCAGCTTCTGCGCGCCGATCTGGATCTCCGGGCCGTTGTGGAGCCGCCTGGCCAGCCCCGGGCGTACAACCGCGAGCATGGAGACCGAGACCGCCAGCGCGACGATCGCCTGGATCACGAAGCTGTCGGTGAACGCGCCCGTCAACGCGCCCGCGAAGGCGCCGGTGGCGAGCATCAGCAGGATCAGGTCGAGGCTGAAGAGCTCTCCGACGACGAGCAGCGCTCCGAGTGCCGTCCAGATCGCCCAGTCCCAGTCCTGCCAGTCCATGGGCGTCACCCTATCCAGACGGGCCACGCGTTGTGGGGACGTTTGGGTACCGACTTCTTAACGTTAGGTCTACCGGGTGTGGCGGGCGCGACGCTTGGCCCAGTAGCGGCCATCGCTCGCTTCGAGCTCGAGTGGCATGCCGAAGGTCTTGGAGAGGTTGGCCGAGGTCAGCGTGTCGTCGATGAGCCCCTGGGCCGTGATCCGGCCGGAGCGCATCATCAGGACATGGCTGAAGCCGGGCGGGATCTCCTCGACGTGGTGGGAGACGAGCACGGTCGCCGGGCTGTCGGGGTCGTAGGCGAGCGTCGACAGCGTCGAGACGAGGTCCTCGCGCCCGCCCAGGTCGAGCCCGGCGGCGGGCTCGTCCAGGAGCAGCATCTCGGGGTCGACCATCAGCGCCCGGGCCAGCTGGACGCGCTTGCGCTCGCCCTCGGACAGAGTGCCGAACATTCGCTCACCGAGGTGCTTGATGCCGACCTCGATCAGCAGCGCCTGGGCGCGGTCGTGGTCGAGGTCGTCGTAGTGCTCGCGCCAGCGGCCAACGACGCCGTAGGACGCGCTCACCACGACATCGCGGACGAGCTCGTGGCGCGGGATCCGGTCGGCCAGCGCGGCGGAGGTCAGGCCGATGCGCGGGCGCAGCTCGAAGACGTCGATCCGGCCGATCTGCTCGCCGAGGATCTTCACGACGCCCGATGTGGGGTGGAGCTGGGCCGCCGCAGTCTGCAGCAGCGTGGTCTTGCCGGCGCCGTTGTGGCCGAGGATGACCCAGCGTTCATCCTCCTCGACCACCCAGCTCACAGAGTCGAGAAGGGCGTTGCCCCCGCGGCGTACGGTGACGTCGTTGAACTCCAGCACGGCTGCCATGGCGGCAAATCTATCGGCAGGGGTTGGCCGGCCCGGGGTTAGGGTAGGCGCCCGTGAGCGCCAGCGAACAACCAGTCAGATCCAATACGCCGCCGCCTTCGTATCATCGCGCCTGCGCAACGGAGGTGACGGCGTGAGTGTCGAGGATGCGGAGCTGGATTCAGGGTCGGTGGAGACCACTCCCGAGGCGCTGCGCCTGGCCTGGTGGGTGACGGCGTGGCTGCGCGGTGAGGCGGTCACCGATCTGGTGCTCGATGCGGTGATCGGGCCCGACGCGACCCACACCGTCAGCGGGCTGGCCGATCTCGGGCTCGGTGGCGACGAGGGGGTCGCGGACACCTTCGTCAGCGGGATGGGACGGCTGCGTACGGAGGGGGCGACCTGTGTCGGGGTCGCTTTCCCGGCCGAGGGCGACCCGGTCGGGCTGGGCGGACCCCGGGCCTTCAACACGGCCGCGATGGAGGCCGGCGAGGCCGTGGTGAGCGACGCCGGGATCGGGCTCGTGCCGGTCCGGGTCGGCGCTGTCGTCGAGTGGCAGGCGTACCCGGCCCAGCGCCGGCAGCTCCCCGACGTCGGCGAGGCCGACCGGGCCCTCCGGCTCGCACTGACCGAGTCCGCGACGGCGCTTGCCGAGCTCGACGTCGCCCGGTGGCGGCCCGAGGTCGCCGACCGGCTGATGAACCTCCGCCACCGGCCCTCGCTGGCCGGCGCGCCCGGGGTGCCGGCGCGGTGCGTGGAGCTCGCTGCTCGTGGCGTACAGGCTCGGGAGATCGTCGCGGTGGCGCTCGAGGACGAGGGCGGCGCCGTCTCAGCCGCGGAGATGTTGCGGCGGCGAGAGGCCCTGGTCGGCCTCGACCGCGCGGCGCGGAGGGCGCTCACCGCGGCGGGATCGCCCGAGGTGTGGCCGCCGAACTGAGACGCAGGCGCCGGCTCCACTATCGTTTGCCGAGATGACCGAGGAATTCGACGCGCTCGAGCGCCGTCCCGACACCCTGCTGATCACCCTCGCCGGAAACGACCGTCCTGGGCTGACCTCGGCCACCTTGGCGACGCTCGCGCTGGCGGGGGTCGACGTGGTCGACCTGGAGCAGATCGTGCTGCGGGCGCGGCTCGTGCTCGGGCTCCTGGTGACCGCCCCGGCCGACGCGGCGAGCACCGACGCGCTCAAGCACGCGATCGAGGAGACCGCCCATGCTCTCGACATGACCGTCGAGATCGAGGAGGGCGTCGGCGACACCCCGCGCGAGCCGTCCGACCGCGCCCGGGTGACGGTGCTGGGCCTGCCGCTGAAGGCGGCCGCGCTCGCGTCCGTGACGCGTACGATCGCCTCGGCCGGCGGCAACATCGACCGGATCATCAGGCTGGCCCGCTACCCGGTCACCGCCTTCGACCTGCACGTCTCCGGCGCCTCTCCCGACGAGCTGCGCGTCACTCTGGCGGCCGAGGCCGCCGCCCAGGGCGTCGACATCGCGGTGCAGCCCGCCAACCTCGTCCGCCGCGGCATGCGCCTGATCGTCATGGACGTCGACTCGACGCTGATCGACGGCGAGGTGATCGAGATGATCGCCGCCCACGCGGGCTACGAGAAGGAGGTCGCCTCCGTCACCGAGGCGGCCATGCGCGGCGAGCTCGACTTCGAGGATTCGCTCCGGGGGCGGGTGAAGTACCTCAAGGGTGTCCCCGCGACCGCGTTGGACGAGGTCTATGCCGGGCTCGTGTTGAATCCCGGCGCGCGGACGATGGTCCGCACCCTGCGCCGGCTCGGCTACCGCTTCGCCATCGTCTCGGGCGGGTTCTCACAGATCACCGACCGGTTGGCCGCCGACCTCGGCATCCACTACGCCCGCGCCAACGAGCTCGAGATCGTCGACGGCGTGCTCACCGGCGAGGTCGTCGGCGAGGTCGTCGACCGGGCCGGCAAGGCCCGCGCGCTTCGCGAGTTCGCCGCCGAGATCGGCATCCCCGAGGCGGCCACCGTCGCCATCGGCGACGGCGCCAACGATCTCGACATGCTCGCCGCCGCCGGCCTCGGCATCGCCTACAACGCCAAGCCCGCAGTACGTTCGGCCGCCGGGACCGCCATCAACGTCCCCTATCTCGACACGATCATGTACCTCCTCGGCATCTCCCGCGAGGAGATCGAGGCCGCCGACGCCGAAGCCGGCATCGTCACCCCCGCCCCGCCGCTCATCTGAGACCCTGCCGAGTCGGCTCGTCCTCACTCGACGGGAGTCCTCGTCAGCTTGCGCCGACTCGGCGCGGGGTCAGGCGCGGGCTACGTGGAAGGCGGTGACGGAGGCCTCGGCCTCGTCGAGCTCGGACCAGTCGCCGTCGTAGGTGAGTACGGCGACGGCGGCGGTCGGGAAGCCGAGGGCGAGCTCGTTGCCGGCCTCGTCGTCGCCCTCGCCGTCGTCGAGGAGCTGCACGAGCGAGAACACGGTCGGGTTGTGACCGATCACCACCACCGTCGAGATGCCTTCATCGACCCCGCGGACGAGGTCAAGGGCGGTGGAGGTGCCGGCGGCGTACAGACCCTGGTCGTACTCCGCCAGCGTCAGGTCCCACGACGCACCGACCGCGACGTCCTCCCAGGTCTGGGTGGCGCGGTCGGCCGCCGAGACCAGCACGTAGTCCGGGACCACGCCCTGCTCGGCCAACCACGCCCCCGCTGCGACCGCGTCGGCATGGCCGCGCTCGGTCAGCTGGCGCTCGTAGTCGGTGGGTGCCGACGACTCCGCCTTGGCGTGCCGCATGATGACGAGGGTCCGCATGCGGCAACCCTATGGCCTCACGCACCCAGCGAGTGATAGCCCCCGTCGACATGGATGATCTCGCCGGTGGTCGCCGGGAAGAAGTCCGAGATCAGCGCGCAGACGGCCTTCGCGGTCGGGCCCTGGTCGGTGTTGTCCCAGCCCAGCGGCGCCCGGCTGCCCCAGCCCTCGTCGAGCTCCTCGAAGCCCGGGATCGCCTTGGCGGCGAGCGTCTTGAGCGGCCCCGCGGAGACGAGGTTGCAGCGGATCCCGTCAGGACCGAGATCGCGGGCGAGGTAGCGCGAGGTCGACTCGAGCGCCGCCTTGGCAACACCCATCCAGTCGTACGCCGGCCAGGCGACCGTCGCATCGAAGGTCAGCCCCACGATCGACGAGCCCGGAGACAGGAGCGGCCGGGTCGCCATCGCGAGCGACTTCAGCGAGTAGGCGCTGACCTGAACCGCCTGGGAGACGTCCTCCCAGGGACCGTCGAGGAACTTGCCGCCGAGGAGCGTCTCAGGGTTGCCGTACGCGATCGAGTGCACGACCCCGTCGAGCCGCTCGACACCCTCGGCCCGGAGCGCGTCGGCGAGTCCGTCGAGGTGCTCCTGGTTGGTCACGTCGAGGTCGAGGACCGGCGGCTCCTCGGGGAGCCGCTTCGCGATCCGCTTGGTGATCGACAGCGCGCGGCCGAAGTTGGAGATCAGGACGCGGGCGCCCTGCTCCTGGGCCACCTTGGCGACCGCGAAGCCGATCGAGGAGTCCATCGTGACCCCAGCGACGAGAACAGTCTTGCCGTCCAACAAACCCATGATCAGTGCCCCATTCCAAGTCCGCCGTCGACCGGGATCACGGCCCCGGTCACATAACCCGCATCAGCCAACCACGTCACGGCCGTGGCCACCTCGTCCGGTGACGCGTAGCGCCCCAACGGCACCCGCTCCGTGATCGCCTTCTGCTGCTCATCGGTGAGGACCGCAGTCATCTCGGTCTCCACGAACCCCGGCGCGACCACGTTGGCGGTGATCCCCCGCGAGCCGAGCTCGCGAGCGAGCGATCGGGCCATGCCGACCAGCCCGGCCTTCGACGCCGCGTAGTTGACCTGGCCCGGGTTGCCCATCAGCCCGACGACCGAGGAGATGAAGATGATCCGCCCGCGGCGCAGCCGCAGCATGCCCTTCGAAGCCCGCTTGGCGAGCCGGAAGGACGCGGTCAGGTTGGTGTCGATCACGGAGGTGAAGTCGTCCTCCGACATCCGGAGCACGAGGGTGTCCTTCGTGATCCCGGCATTGGCGACGAGGACCTCGACGGGTCCGTGGGCCGCCTCGGCGGCGGCGTACGCCTCCTCGACGGCGGCCGGGTCGGTGATGTCACACACCAGGTCCAGGGTCCCTTCCGGAGCCCCGCCCTTGCGGGAGGTCACGGCAACGTTGTCGCCGTTGGCGACGAAGGCCTCGGCGATCGCCCGGCCGATGCCGCGGCTGCCGCCGGTCACCAGCACCGAGCGCGGTGCCTTGGTTGTGGGGTTTTCACTGTCAGTCACAGGCGCGACGGTAGCGATTACTTCGGCGTACGACCAATGTCTTGGATTTGCTTGTGAGAACCATCCAAAGTCCATCGGAGCGCCCCTGTTGGGTCCACACCATTGACCGGATGCCATCGGCCACGACCTAGACTGGCGGTATGTCCAAGGCGCAACCGATCAGGATCACGACGGCCGGGCGCAGCCGCGCCGAGGACATCGCGATCCGCCAGAAGCGCTACGCCATCTCGATGTCGATCCGCTCGCTGTGCTTCATCGGTGCCGTGATCGCCGGTCTGGCCGGCATCGGCTGGCTCTGGCCGATCCTGATCGCGGCTGCCCTGATCCTGCCCTACGTCGCGGTCGTCATGGCCAACGCGACCAACACCAAGAGCGACGAGATGAACCTGATGGACTCGCCCTACGGCCCGCGCCAGCTCACCAGCGGACGCGAGCAACAGCTCCACGAGAAGGACGAGCGCTGATGGGGGCGCTCGACTCCGACCTGTGCTCGGCCAAGGGCTGCCAGGACTCCGGTTCGTGGGAGCTGCAGTGGAACAATCCCAAGATCCATACGGCCGACCGGCGTAAGATCTGGCTCGCCTGCGAGACGCACAAGGAGTCGCTCAGCGACTTCCTGGGCGCGCGCGGATTCCTCAAGGACGTCGTCCCTCACTAGCTGTTCCCCCGGAGAGGTCGTGCGATGAACCCGATCCCTGTGCTTCTCGACTGCGACCCCGGCCACGACGACGCCATCGCGATCCTGCTGGCCCTGGGCAGCCCTCACATCGACCTGCTCGGCATCACCACCACCTTCGGCAACTGCCGGGTCGAGAAGGCGACCTACAACGCCCAGCGGATCCTGGCGCTGGCGCGCCGGCCCGATGTCCCGGTCGCCACCGGTGCCGCCGGGCCGCTGGCCGGTGAGATCCACATCGGCGACTTCATCCACGGCGCGACCGGGATCGACGGGCCCGACCTTCCCGAACCGCTCGCTGCGCCGGTCGCCGTCGGGGCGGTCGAGTTCCTGCGTACGTCCCTCCTGGCCGCCCCGGATCCCGTCACCGTCGTCGCCACCGGACCGATCACCAACGTCGCGGTGCTGCTGCGCGACCATCCCGAGGTCGGCCCGAAGATCGCCGAGATCGTCTTCATGGGCGGCTCGACCGAGCGCGGCAACACCACGCCGTCCGCCGAGTTCAACGCCTACGCCGACCCCGAGGCCCTCGACCTCGTCCTCACCAGCGGGCTGCCGATCCGGATGGTCGGCCTCAACCTGTCCCACCAGGCGCTGGCCACCCCCGAGGTCGTCGCGCGGATGCGGGCCATGGATCATCCGGTCGGCCGGGCGTGCGCCGACCTGATGGGCTTCTTCGGCGGCACCTACTCCGACGTCTTCGACTTCGCCGCGCCGCCCGTCCACGACCCCTGCACCATCGCAGCCCTCATCGACCCCGGCCTGATCACCTGGCACAAGTCGTTCGTGGCTGCCGAGACCGAGGGCCGCTGGACCCGCGGCGCCACCGTCGTCGACCTGCACGGGCGCCTCGAAGAGCCGCCCAACGCCCAGGTCGCGATCACCCTCGACGTCGAGGGCTACTGGGACCTCGTCCTGGACGCCGTCGACCGCGTCGGCTCCTGAGGCCGAGGCGTCACCCCCGTCGGCCGAGGCGTCACCCCGGTCGGCCGAGGCGTCACCCCGGTCGGCCGAGGCGTCACTCCCGTCGGCCGAAGCGTCACCGCGGTGACAACTCGGCCGACGCGGGTGACGCC
>NZ_JBHXNY010000051.1:0-28289 GCF_042719275.1 Nocardioides sp. NPDC058538
GGCGTGTCGAGACCAACACGGTCCCCTCGGCGCTCGGTGGGACCGTGTTGGTCTCGACACGCTCGGCCGCAGGCGGCCTCGCGGCTCGACCAGCGGTGGGTCGACCTCAGTCTCGAGACTGAGGACCTGGTCCGCCCGCGGAACTAGGGTTGGCCGGGTGACTGTGCACGACGACGGCTCCTCCGGCCGGCTGGCGACCTTCTTCGCGACCGACGACGACTGGGAGCGGGAAGGCTCGATCACGCTGGGCGACTGGCTGGTCGGTGCGATCGTGCTGGTCGCGAGCCTGGCCACCCTGGAGCTGATCCGGGGAGTCGGGACGCTCGACTCCAGCGACGCACCGACCTGGGTCGAGTGGACGGCGGTGGTGATCGGCGCGGCACTGCTCGTCTTCAGGCGGCGCTTCCCGCTCACGATCGCGCTCCTGGCCGGGCTGCACATGTTCGTCACCGGGGTGTGGCTCCCGACCGTGATGGGGCTGCTGCCGATGCAGATCATCTACTTCGTGGCCTTCTTCGCCGGAGCCGCCTGGGCGCGGCGCCGGCGGGACATGGTGGTCGTGATGGGGCTGATCACCCTGTTCATGTTCGCGTGGCTCTCCTGGCAGTTCGCGGTCGGCAGCGGTATCGACGAGATCCGCGAGGCGACCGCCGACGCGGAAGGCTCCTCTCTCATCGGCCCGGTGACCGCCTACGTGCTGCTCACCACCTTGATGAACCTGCTCTACTTCGCCGGTGCGATCGTCGGCGGCCAGGTCGCCTGGCGGGGCGCACGGCAGAAGGCCGAGCTGGCCGAGCAGGCCGCGACCATCGCCGCCCAGTCCGGGCAGCTCCAGCGTCGCGCCGTGATCGACGAGCGCCTGCGGATCGCCCGCGAGCTGCACGACGTCGTCGCCCACCACGTCGCGGTCGTCGGCGTCCAGGCCGCCGCAGGGCGCAAGCTCCTCGAACGCGGCCGCCCCGGTGACATCGAGGGCGCCGCCGAGGCGCTCGGCAACGTCGAGGCCTCCGCGCGCGAGGGGGTCACCCAGATGCGCTCGCTGCTCGGCACGCTGCGCGACCCGGCCGGCGACTTGGAGTCGGACGGCGCGGACGAACGCCGCCCCGAGCCGCGCCTGGAGGACCTGCCCGGGCTCCTGGACGAGATACGCGAGAGCGGGCTGCGGGTCGACTACCAGGCCGTCGGTCCGGTCGAGAGCCTCTCGCTGCCGCTGGCGCACTCGGTCTACCGGATCGTCCAGGAGGCGCTGGCCAACGTACGCCGCCACTCCACCGCCGACCACGCCCAGGTCGTTCTCCGCATCGACCGGGCGGCGGCCGCGGCGTACGCCGAGGTCGAGATCACCGACAACGGCCGACCCCGGCACGGCACCTCCGGCAGCGGCCTGGGTCTGCTGGGCGTACGCGAACGAGCAGCCGTCCGGAAGGCGGAGGTCGACATCGGGCCCAGGGCCGTGCAGGGGTTCCGGGTGCGGGTGCGGTTCCCGCTCGACTCCCCCGTCGCGACGGCGGGAGCGGCACGATGATCCGGGTACTGCTCGCCGACGACCAGCAGCTGGTGCGCTCGGGGTTCCGTCTCATCCTCTCGATGGAGGACGACATCTCGGTGGTCGGCGAAGCCTCCGACGGTGCTGACGCGATCGCGAAGGCGCGCGAGCTGCGGCCCGACGTGGTGCTGATGGACGTACAGATGCCCGGCACCGACGGCATCGAGGCGACGCGCACGGTGGTCGCCGAGGGGCACGCCAAGGTGATCATCCTGACCACCTTCGACCGCGACGACTACCTCTTCGACGCGCTCGCCGCAGGCGCGAGCGGCTTCCTGCTCAAGAACGCCGACCCCGACTCCCTGGCCGAGGCGGTGCGGGCCGCCGCCGACGGCCACGCACTGCTCGCCCCGGAGGTCACGATGCGCGTGATCGGCCGGGTGACCGGCGACGTCCCGGCGGTGCCGAGACCGAAGCCACCCAGAGAGCTCGACCTGCTCACCGCTCGGGAGCGCGAGGTGCTGCTGCTCATCGGCGAGGGACTGAGCAACAACGAGATCGCCCGCCGGCTGTTCCTCACCGAGGCGACCGTGAAGACCCACGTGTCGGCCTGCCTGGCCAAGCTGCAGCTGCGCGACCGGGTGCAGACCGTGGTCTTCATCCACCGTCACGGCCTGCTCCCGGCCGGCCCGCCCAACGGGTGAGGCCGAGCTCATCCTCGCGACGGATCCGCCCGGCGCCGCACTGAAATAGCGTGAGTCCCGTTCGTTTCCAACGCAGAGGAGATTCGATGCTCGAGGTCAACGGGTTGACCCGCCGCTTCGGCGACATGGTCGCCGTCGACGAGGTGTCCTTCCCGGTCCCGTCCGGTGGGCTCACCGGGTTCGTGGGCGGCAACGGTGCCGGGAAGACCACCACCATGCGGATGATCATGGGGGTGCTGGCCGCGCACGCCGGAACGGTGTCCTGGCAGGGGCACGTGGTCACCCGCGAGGACCGGCGCCGGTTCGGCTACATGCCCGAGGAGCGCGGTCTCTACCCGAAGCAGCCGATCCTGGACCAGCTGGTCTACCTGGCGCGGCTGCGCGGCATGTCCACCGCTGACGCGCGCCGGGAGATCACCGTGCTGCTGGAGCGGTTCGGGCTGGGTGGTCGCACCAAGGATCCGCTGGAGAAGCTGTCGCTGGGCAACCAGCAGCGGGTCCAGATCATCGCCGCGCTCGTCCCCGCGCCGATGGCGCTGATCCTCGACGAGCCCTTCTCCGGACTCGATCCCGACGCCATCGACGCGATGGCGGATCTGCTGCGCGAGCACGCTCGCGACGGCGTACCCGTCGTCTTCTCCTCCCACCAGCTCGACCTCGTCGACCGGCTGTGCGACCGGCTGGTGGTGATGGCCCGCGGCCGGGTGGTCACCCAAGGTACTGGCGAGGAGCTGCGTGCCGATGCCGCGCTCCGCTACCGGCTCGTCCTCGACGGCGACGCCGGTTGGGTACGCGACCTGCCGGGGCTCCACGTCCGCGACGTCTCCGGTCCCGAGGCCGAGATCGAGGTCGTCTCCGCCGGTGCCGAGCAGAAGCTGCTCGTCGAGGCCACCAGCCGCGGGAACGTGCTCGACTTCCACCGCGTCGTACCCCGTCTGTCCGAGATCTACCGGGAGGTCACCGCATGACTGTGAAGACCAGGAACCAGCCCGTGTGGCAGATCGTCGCCCGCCGCGAGATCGCGGTCCGCGCCACCGACAAGTCGACGCTGATCGGCACGGCGGTGATGCTCGCGGTGATCGTGGGCGTGCTCGGCTTCACCGCATGGAGCGAGAGCCGCGAGAAGACCTACGACCTCGCCTACTCCTCCACGGCGTCGCAGGCGATGGTCGAGGGCATCGCGGAGCGCGCCTCCGACATCGACGAGAAGGTACGCATCGTGCCGGTCGCCGTCGACGATGCGGACGCCGCCCGGCACGCGCTCGAGGAGGAGCAGACCGACGCGTACCTGCGCCCGGACACCGACGGCTGGACCCTGGTCACCCTCGAGGACGCCGACTCCGAGCTGCGCGACGTGGTCAGCCAGTCGGTCGAGGCGATCGTCCTGGCCGGCAACGCCGACGCGGCCGGCACCACGGCGGCCGAGCTGACCGAGGGTTCGGCGGTCGGAGTCGAACAGCTCGAGGGCGACAGCGAGCTGTCAGCGATCCGCTACGTGGTCGGATACACGCTCGCGATCGTCTTCTACTTCGCCTCGATCATGTTCGGGATGACGCTGGCCAACAGCGTCGTGGAGGAGAAGCAGTCGCGGATCGTGGAGATGATCGCCGCCGCCGTACCGCTGCGGCAGCTCCTCGCCGGCAAGATCATCGGCAACGCCGTCATCGCCGTCGGGCAGATGCTCATCTACGTGGCCGTCGGACTGGTCGGGCTGAGTCTCACCGACTTCAGCTTCGCTCTGCCGGCGCTGTCCGGAGCGATCGGCTGGTTCGTGGTCTTCTTCCTGATCGGCTTCGTGGTGCTCTCGACCCTGTGGGCGGTCGCGGGCGCGCTCGCCTCTCGTACCGAGGACCTGCAGTCCTCCTCCACCCCGATCACGATGCTGCTCATGGTGATGTTCTTCGGCGCCCTCTACCTCGACGGCGTCGGCGAGCAGATCGGTTCGTACGTCCCACCGCTCTCCGCCGTACTCATGCCGATGCGCCTGGTCGAGGGCACCGCGGCCTGGTGGGAGCCGATCATCGCCGTGGTCCTGCTCCTCGCCTTCGGCGTCGCCCTCGTACGCCTCGCCGAGCGCCTCTACAGCCGCGCCCTGCTCCAGACCGGCGGCCAGCTCTCCCTCAAGGCTGCCTGGCGGCTGGAGGAGTAGCCGAGGCGTCACCCCCGTCGGCCGAGGCGTCACCCGCGTCGGCCGAGATGCCACCTCGGTGCCATCTCGATTCGCGTCAGTGACTTCTCGCCCGACGTACCTGACTTCTCGGCATGATGGGGGCAGTCGACGACGACCCGAGGAGCAATTGCGATGGCCCGAGAGATCAGCACCGTTGTGGAGAACCTGCACTACCTGGAGTGCCCGCGGTGGCACCAGGACCGGATCTGGTTCGTGGACTTCTACTCCCACAAGGTCTACTCGGCGCAGGAGGACGGGTCGGACCTGAAGGTCGAGGCGGAGGTGCCGGGGCAGCCGTCGGGGCTGGGCTGGCTTCCCGACGGCCACCTCCTGGTCGTCTCGATGCGCGATCGCCGGATCCTGCGCCGTGAGTCGGACGGCTCGCTGGTGACCCATGCCGACCTCAGCGCTCATGTCAGCCACCACCTCAACGACATGGTGGTGGACGAGCAGGGCAGGGCGTACGTCGGGAACTTCGGCTTCGACATCATGGCCGGTGCCGACGTGGCGCCGACGGTGCTGCTGCGGGTCGACCCGGACGGGACGGTGACCGAGGTCGCCGACGACATGTGGTTCCCCAACGGCAGCGTGATCACCGAGGACGGCACGCTCATCGTCGACGAGACCTGCGGCAACCGGATCAGCGCCTTCGACATCGCGGAGGACGGGTCGCTGGGCAATCGGCGTACGTGGGCGAAGTTCGGAGAGCTCAGCACGCACACCGCGTTCGCGGAGGCGATGGGCGATGCCGTGCTCGCGCCCGACGGCTGCTGCCTGGACGCCGAGGGCGCCGTGTGGACCGCCGACGCGGTCTTCGGCCGGCTGGTCAGGGTAGCCGAGGGCGGCGAGATCCTCGAGCAGATCGAACCGGGAGGCGGCGTCTTCGCCTGCATGCTGGGCGGCAGCGACGGGAAGACGCTGTACGTCTGCGCCGCACCCGACTTCTTCGAGGAGGCGCGCAAGGCCAACACGGAGGCGCGGCTGCTGGCCATCCGGGTCGACGTGCCCCGCGCCGGACGCCCTTAGCTCTGGACGTCCGGCGGCGGACCGTCGAGGCGGCCGGCGCGGCTGCGGATCGGCACCGCGACGTGGAGCGCGTTGCTCTCGAGGGTGAAGTCGGTCGGTGTCTCGGTGACGATCTCCCCGTCGAGGTTGACCGGCATCGCCTCGTCGGTCGTGATCCGCACCGCCGAGGTCGTCACGTGGTGCACGTGGTCATGCTCGATGAAGTGGCCGCTCCTGAGCAGCCGCGCGATGGAGACGTGGTCGCGCATGCGGCCCCGGACGATGGCGTAGACGTCGAGGAGGTCGTCGTCCACCGAGGCCGTGGGCGAGACGGTGTTGCCGCCGCCGTAGTGACGTCCGTTGCCGACCGCGACCTGGAGCAGGTCGTCGAGCTCGACCGTGTCGTGGTCGCCCTCGGGGAACTCGAGCCGCGCGGTGAAGGGCCTGTGGTGACGGTAGGCCTGCAGCGTCGCCACGGGGTAGGCCGCCGGCCCGATGAGCTTCTTCAGGCGCGGGTTCAGGGCCTCGGTCACCGCGACGGAGAGACCGAAGGAGGCGACGTTGAGGTAGGCGTGGCCGTTGGCCCGCCCGATGTCGACGTTGATGATCTTTCCCTCGAGCATCTGCTGGACCGCGGTCTGCGGGTCCTGGTCGAGCTCGAGCGTGCGGGCGAAGTCGTTGGCGGTGCCGAGCGGCAGCACAGCCAGCACGACGTCGCTGCCGGCGATCCGGGCCGCGGCGGCACCCACCGAGCCGTCGCCCCCGCCGATGACGAGCAGGTCGGGCTGGTCGGCAGCGACCTCGTCGAGAGTGGTCTCCAGCTCCTCCCCCGAGTGGACTGCGTAGGAGCGCACGTCCTCGATCCCCGCGGACCGCAACATCTCCTCCGACGAGGCCAGCGCGTCCTGTCCGCGGCGTGAGCCGGCGTTGACGACGAGGGCGACCTTCACGGAGTCGCGCGACAACAGCGATTGCATATCCACCCTCAGGAGGGTACGCACTCCACCTGAGTCCGCGCTGGCGTGTTCCTGTGCGTGGCCCGTGCGGCCGGCTACCGGCCGACGGCGCCGGGCGTGACCACCTCGGCGAAGACCCCGAACGCAGGCTCCCCGGCCCGGTTGAGCGGGCGGTGCGAGGCGAGCGTCTTCAGCAGGCGTACGTCCCGCTCCCCCGTCTCCGGACGGACGTCGATCACGGCGCAGCGCGGGATGGGTACGCCGATCCGGAGCGTCGCCTCGCCGACCCGGATCTCCCGGCCGAGCCAGGTCTCCTCGGCATAGGGCTCGTCGGTCTCGACCACCAGGTTCGGCCGGAAGCGCGCCGCGTCCAAGGCGTCCGGGCCCGCCTGCCCGGCGAGGTCGCGCATCGACGCCGTGGTCACCACCGACACCGAGCCGGCGAAGACGACGTCACCGCGACGGGCACGGGCCAGCCGCACGGGCCGGTCGAGCCACCTCGAGAACAGCGCCGTGTGCGGGCCGCCGAGCAGCTCCAGCTCGACCTCCCGGCCCCAGTAGTCGCAGGTGAGTCGCTCGCCCGTCGCGGCCGGCTCCGCCGCAGCGGTCTCGCCGTCGGGCAGCTCGACCTCGAGCCGGTCGCCGGCCAGCTCCGCCCGCACCGCGACCAGCGAGGGGTGCTGCACGGTCCGCAGCACTCGCCCGTGGGCCGGGTCGGTCTCGTCGACCGACACCAGCGCGAAGCCGCGGTCGCCCACGACCCCATGGGCGTCGAGCGCCACGCGGTCGTGGGGCAGGTGCCTGGTCCCCTTGATCGGCGCGAACCCCGCTCGCACGACCTTCAGCTCATCGATCACGGGGCCAGTCAACCAGCACTGCGAAACGCCTTGGCGCCCTCGGCCGCCAGCTCCGAGTAGCCGGTCGTGCCGGCGCCGAGCAGCTCCTCCGCGGCCCGCTTGACCGCACCGAGGGCAGCGAAGGCGAACGCCCCACCGACCGAGATGCGCGCCGCGCCTGCCTCGGCCAGCTCCGGCACCGACGGGCCGCCGGGCAGCAGCAGGACGTTGACCGGGCGGTCGACGGCGTCGACCAGGCGGCGTACGTCCTCGACGGCGATGACGCCGGGCGCGAAGAGCACATCGGCGCCGGCCTCCTGATAGGCCTGGAGGCGGGCGATGGTGTCGTCCAGGCGGTGCCCTGAGCTTGTCGAAGGGTCGTCGCGGCCACGGATGTGGTTCTCGGCCCGGGCGGTGAGGACGAACTGGTCACCAGCGGCCCCGGCCGCGGCGGCGACCCGCTCGGCGGCCTCTCCGACGGAGTAGATCGTGTCCTTCTCGATCCCGGCGTAGTCCTCGATGGACCCGCCCGCCAGGCCGGCGGCCAAGGCGAGCCGGAACGTCTCCTCGACCTCGGCCGTGGTGCCTGCGAAGGCCGCCTCCAGGTCGGCCGATACCGGCACATCGACCGCCTCGACGAGCGCGGTGGCGTGCGCGATCACCTCGTCGCGGGTGACCTGGCCGTCGAGGCGGCCCAGGGTCGCGGCGTACCCGCTGCTGGTCGTGGCCAGCGCCGCAAAGCCCAGCGACGCCAGGACCTTGGCCGAGCCCGCGTCCCAGGCGTTGGGCATGAGCAGCGGGCGTCCGGGCAGGTGCAGCGACAGGAAGTTCTCGGCGAGCGACATGCCGGTCACCCTGCCACGGGACGGCGCAGCCGAGAACCGGATTCCGGCTTAGGATCGATGAACATGGGGCACGATCACGAACACATCTCACCTGCGGCGGACCGGCGCTACCTGATTGCCGCGATGTCGCTCCTGGGTGTGTTCCTGATCGGCGAGGTGACGGTCGCGATCCTCGCCGACTCGCTCGCGCTGCTGGCCGACGCCGGCCACATGCTGACCGATGTCGGGGCGATCGCGGCGGCGCTGTGGGCGATGCGGCTGGCGGCGCGGCCGGCGCACGGCCAGTGGACCTACGGCTGGAAGCGCGCCGAGATCCTCTCCGCGGCGCTCAACGGCATCACCCTGCTCGTCTTCGCCGCGGTCGTCGGCGTGGAGGCGATCCGACGCCTGATCGATCCGCCCGACGCCGAGGGCTGGCCGATGTTCGTGGTCGCGCTGGTCGGCTGCGGTGTCAACATCGTCGCGGCGGCGCTGATGGCGCGCGCCAATCGCACCTCGCTCAACGTCGAGGGCGCCTACCAGCACGTCCTCTCCGACCTCTACGGCTTCATCGGCACCTTCGTCGCCGCGATCGTCATCCTGCTCACCGGCTGGACCCGCGCGGACCCGGTCGCCTCGCTCGTGGTGGTCGCCCTGATGACGTACGCGGGTGTCTGTCTGCTGCGCGACAGCGGCCGGATCCTGCTCGAAGGTGCGCCGGCCGAGGTCGACGTCGAGGACCTGCGCCGGCACCTGCTCTGCGTCGACCACGTCGTCGAGGTGCACGACCTGCACGCCTGGACGGTCACCTCGGGTCTGCCCGCGGTCTCCGCCCACCTGACCCTGCTGCCCGAGTGCTTCCTCGACGGCAGCGCGCCGAAGGTCCTCGACCGGGTCCAGGCCTGCCTGTCCGGTCACTTCGACGTCGAGCACTCCACCTTCCAGCTCGAGCCCGAGACGCACCTGGCCCACGAGCCCGGGATGCACTGAGGCCCGCTGAGGTCGGGCCCGGAGGTCAAGCCCGCGCGAGCGCGGTGAGAGCCGCCTCCCGCGCCTGTTCGATCGCGTCCTCGGCGACCCCACACAGTCGCAGGCAGGCCGAGGCGATCGTGGCGACGGTCGTGCTGCCGACCCGGTCCTCGCGGCGAAGGCTCACCACGCTCTCGACCATCTGCACGAGGAGCTCGCCGAGCCCGGGCTCGCCGCTGCTCGCCGAGACCCGAACCCCCGCGGCGCGCTCCGCGACCCGGCCGTAGCCGGCGACGAGGTCACCGCGCAGATGGCCGTAGCGGTCGTAGACGGGTGAGGCGATCACGTCGGGCAGACGGTAGAGCATGCCGATGTTGTAGGGCATGGCGACCAGCGCGCTCATGTCGCTGACGGCGAGGGCGTAGAGGCCGACGTCGGGCGTGACCGACCCCATCCCGGCCTCGATCTTCCCGGCCTGCTCGACCCGGTCCTGGACCGAGCGCTCGAGCAGCACCGCGAGGATCTCCTCCTTGCTCCCGAAGTGGTAGTAGATGGAGGCCTGTCTCAGCCCGGCACCGTCCGCGATCTCGCGGGTCGTGGTGCCGGCATAGCCGCGGCTCACGAAGAGCTCGGCAGCGGCAGCGAGGATCTGATCTCGGGGGTTCGCCGCGATCTTTCCGGGGAGCAGCCGTGGACGGCCGCGACCCGGACGCGGCGAGATCTGTGACACCGTGGCATCGCCTTTTTCTGTCGTACGATAGATAACATTGGAGAGGGTAAGTTTCGCACTCATATCGAAAGAGTCAAGCGCCAGAGGACGTGTCCGTCCGCAAACCCCTCAGTGCGTGAGCTTGAGCCCGACGACGCAGCCGACGAGCGCGACGATCAGCACGACGCGTACCGGGCTGATCGCCTCTTCTCCCGCCACCATCGAATAGCCGACGGTGAGCGCGGCGCCGATCCCGACCCAGACCGCGTAGGCGGTGCCGATCGGCAGGGTGCGCATGGCCATCGCGAGGCCCACCAGGCTGCCGATCAGGGCGACACCGAAGACGATCGACGGGGCCAGCCGCGAGAACCCCTCGGTCCGGCCCAGGGCGAGCGCCCACACGGCCTCGAGGACGCCGGATACCACAAGAAAAAGCCAGGACATGACCACTCCAGACGGCCGTCTTGTCGCGCTTCCGGGTACGGCTCCCTCGTCCGGCAGCCGGTCTCGGCTGACGTCTCCGACCTTAGCAAACCTGTCACACGATAGAAACTTCCCGGCAACAAGGAACGCCGCGTTCTTCAGCACGGGATTCAGCGCCGATCGATGAGAGGATACGCAGGTGACCTTCACCGTCGGCTTCGTCACCGGAGCCACCCCTGACAAGTGGGCCCGGACCTGGCGAGAGCGCAGCCGTGAGCGGCTCGAGCTGGTCCCGGTCACCGAGGAGGACCAGGAGCGGCTGCTGCGCGAGGGCGAGCTCGACATGTGCCTCGTACGCCTCCCCGTGGACCGCGACGGCCTCCACTGCATCCCGCTCTACGAGGAGCAGCCGGTCGCGGTGATGGGCCACGAGCACCTGCTCTCCCTGCTCGAGGAGGTCACCCTCGACGACCTCGCCGAGGAGCAGCTGGTGACACCGGAGCGCGGCGGCTGGAAGCCGTCCGCGGAGCAGATGACGTGGCCCGCGATGAGCGAGAAGGACGCGGTCGAGACGGTCGCGGCCGGCACCGGGATCGCGATCCTGCCCATGTCGATCGCCCGGGTCTACCACCGCAAGGACGCCGTCTCCCGGCCGGTGACCGGCATCGAGCCCACCACCGTCGGTCTGGCCTGGCTGATCGACAACGACGACGAGCGGGTGCAGACCTTCATCGGCATCGTGCGCGGCCGCTCGCGGAACTCCTCTCGTCACTGAGCTCCGCCGTCCGGCAAATGCCGGGTGAACGCCTGGCGACATCCGCCTCGCCCGGTCCCATTCCAGCCGGCGGTGCCGCTGCTCGTCCCCAACCTCAGCACCGCCGACCGGACCGCGACCGTGCGGGTGATCGCGGTCTACTGAGCGACCCGGGTCCGCGCGGGCCGCGCGCACGCGGCAGACTTTGCACCATGCTCGAACCGACCGACCTCACCGCGCGCGCGATCGAGGCGCTACGCACCACCTTCGGCGCCGAGGCCACGGTGGTCGGGAGGGCGCCGGGGCGGGTCAACCTGATCGGCGAGCACACCGACTACAACGCCGGGCTGGTGCTGCCGGTCGCGCTCCCCCACGCCACCTACGCCGCGGCCGCGCCGCGCACCGACGGGGCCGTCCGGATCTCCACGGCCCATGACCCGGAGCCGTTCATCAGCCACATCGACGAGCTCGGGCCGGAGATCGACGGCTGGGCAGCGTACGTCGCCGGGGTGCTGTGGACCCTGCGCGAGGCGGGCCTCGTGACCGGTGGCCTGGACCTTCACCTGGAGTCTTCGGTGCCGTTCGGCGCGGGCCTGTCATCCTCGGCCTCGGTCGAGTGCGCCACCGCCGCCGCAGCCCTCGGCATCGCCGGCCGGACCCTCGACGCGGACCTGCGGCGTGCCGTCGTCGCAGCCGGGATGCGGGCCGAGACCGAGGTCGCCAAGGCCCCGACCGGCGGCATGGACCAGTCGGTCGTCGTCTTCGCCGAGGACGGCGGCGCGCTGCTGATCGACTTCGACTCGGGCGAGCACCGCAACGTCCCGCTGGCCCTCGGCGAGCGCACCATCCTGGTCACCGACACCCGCGTCGAGCACCAGCTGACCGACGGCGGCTACGCCTCCCGGCGCGCCCAGTGCGAGAAGGCCGCCGCCGACCTCGGCTTGCGCTCGCTGCGCGAGGCCACCCTGGACCAGGTCGAGTCCCTCGACGACGAGGTCGTACGCCGCCGGGCGCGCCACATCGTCACCGAGATCGGCCGCGTCGAGCCGACCGTTACCGCGCTCGGTGGCGGCGATTGGGCCGCGATCGGAGACCTCTTCGCCGCCTCGCACGCCTCGATGCGCGACGACTTCGAGATCTCCGTCCCCGAGCTCGACCTGGCCGTCGCGACCGCGGTCGGCGCCGGCGCCGACGGGGCCCGGATGACCGGTGGCGGCTTCGGCGGCTCGATCGTCTCGATCGTCCCTCTTGACGCTGTCGATGCGGTCAGCGCGGCCATCGACAAGGCCTTCGCCGAAGCCGGCTACGGCACCCCGGGGCACCTGATCGCCAGCCCGTCGGCGGGCGCGATGTTCACCGAGTTACCCTTCGACAAGCTCAGGACATCGCCTCGGTGAGCATCCGGGTCGCGGTGTCGGCCGCGGCCTGACGGGCCGCGCGAAGCAGATCGACGTCGGTCTCGGTGCGACCCGGTATCGGGTCGGCCACATCGGGCGCGAACGTGAGCGTGCGTACGCCCGCGTAGCTCCCGTCCCTCATCTGCGCGACCGTCGCCCGGTAGCGGTCGGGCCGGCTGTGGTAGAGGTCGCCGAGCTCGGCGTTGACCCGGCGCAGGTAGCGCTCGATGACCCGGTCCGCCCGGCCGTAGGCCGGCGCCGTACCGAACGGCCGGGTGGCCAGCACGATCGCGTGCGTCGCCCCGAGCGCCGCTGCCGCGGCCACCGGCACCGGTTCGACCAGGCCGCCGTCGAGCCAGCGGCGGCCGCGTACGGTCACCGGGAGTCCTCCGGCCAGGGGCAGCTGGCTGGAGGCGATCACCGAGTCGGCGAGGTCGGTGGCGTCGCTGAAGTCGGTGAGCGGGACCGCCTTCGCGGTCACCACGTCGGTGGCCACCGCCGCCAGCCGGGGCGCCCCCTCACGCAGCGCGAGCGACCACTCGAACAGCTCCGCCGAACGCGCGGTGATCCCGCGGGTGTCCACCATCGACTTGCGCCGCAGCATCCGCCCGGCGCCGATGTACTCGGGCGAGGCGAACACCGAGGCGTACGACTCGCTGAAGGCGTCGATGGTCCCGGCCGCCACCGCGGTCGCGTTGGCAGCACCGGCGGAGGTGCCTACCACCAGGTCGACCGCATCCACCAGGCCCTGGTCGGCGAGCACCGCGGCCATCGTCGCCGACAGCATCCCGCGCATCCCGCCACCTTCGATCACGAGGGCCAGAGTCGCCCCGTCATCCTTGTTCCCACTGTCCCCGCCACGACGGGACCGGAGCAGCTCGACCACTCCCGATTGCAATGCGTCCACATCTGGATTGTGACGCTACTGGCGAGTAGGGCGTGGCATCGGGTCGCTCCGACACGCCCGGGCAGGGGCGCACGTCACACGTTGGCGGTGAGCCACGCCCCCAGGTCGCGGGCGGAGCGGTCGACGACGCTGGCCCAGTCGAGGGCGCTCTCGTCGGCGTTGTCGGAGACATGCTTGACGACGCGTGCCGGGACGCCGGCCTCCCGGGAGGCCCAGGCGACGGCGAAGGCCTCCATGTCGACCAGGTGAGCGCGCTGGGCGAGCTCGGCGCGCACGACCCTGTCGGTGACGAAGAGGTCGCCGGTGGCGCAGACGATGTCCGAATCGCCGACGTCGAGGGCGTCTTCGACCGGGTGGCCCAGCGCCCGGATGGCGGCGGACGAGAAGTCGTGGTTGAGCACGATGCCGACCTCGTAGATCCCGGTGTGGCCGTCGCGCAGCGCACCGCACGAGCCGATGTTGACGACCTGACGGATGGTCTTGTCGGCCGCCAGCACGCGCGAGACGGCCGAGGCGGACGCCACCTTCCCCATCCCGGTGATCACCACCTTGAGCCCGGAAGGAACATGGGCCGCCTCGACCTTGGTCGCTGACACCACGAGAACACTCATGGCGCCGAACCTTACTGACCTACTTGAGCTCCGCGGACGAGAGCCCGAGGACCCGTCGCGCCACGATCAGCTGCTGGATCTGCTGGGTGCCCTCGAAGATGTCGAGGATCTTCGAGTCGCGGGCCCACTTCTCCAGCAGCTCACCCTCGGAGTAGCCGATGGTGCCGGCCAGCTCGACGCAGGACAGGGTCACGTCCGAGCCCATCCGGCCGGCCTTGGCCTTGGCCATCGAGGCTTCCTTGGAGTTGGGCTGGCGGTTGTCGGCCATCCAGGCGGCCTGGAGCATGAGGAGATAGGCACCCTCGTAGTCCGACTCGAGCTGGATGAACTTCGCCGCGGCCGCCGACTGCAGGTGAGCCGGCCGGTCGTAGTCGATCTCGACGCCGGCCTTCTCGAGCAGGTCACGGGTGTAGTCGAGCGCCGCGCGGGCGCAACCGACCGCCATCGAGGCGACCAGAGGCCGGGTGTTGTCGAAGGTGGCCATCGCACCGGCGAAGCCCTCCTTGACGTTGATCTCGGGGTTGCCGAGGAGGTTCTCGGCAGGCACCCGGCAGTCGGTGAAGGTGATCGTGGCGGTGTCGGAGGCCTTGATCCCGAGCTTGTGCTCGAGACGCTCGACCTTCATCCCCGGCGTGCCCTTCTCGACCACGAACGACTTGATCGCGGCCTTGCCGAGCTCCTTGTCGAGCGTCGCCCACACCACGACCGCGTTGGAGCGGTCACCGGAGGTGACGAAGATCTTCTCGCCATTGAGCACGTAGTGGTCACCGTCGAGCGTGGCGGTGGTCTTGATGTTGGCCGAGTCGGAGCCGGTGCCGGGCTCGGTGATCGCCATCGAGGCCCAGATGCCGTCGAAGCGCTCGTGCTGCTCGTCGTTGGCGACCGAGGCGATGGCCGAGTTGCCCAGGCCCTGGCGCGGCATCGCGAGCGTGAGCCCGACGTCGCCCCAGCACATCTCCGAGACGGAGAGGACCGAGGACATGTTGGCGCCGTTCTTGACCTTGCCGTCGTCGGGCTTGGAGTCGCGGCGTACGCCGGTGGCGCCCGCGCCCTCACCCTGACCGGACTCGGCCAGGCCGTCGGCCATGGCGGCGAGCATGTCGAGCTCGGTGGGGTACTCGTGCTCGGCCTTGTCGTACTTGCGCGAGATCGGTCGCAGCATGTTCATCGCGACCTGGTGCACCTGCTCGCGCAGCGGCTTGAGCTTCTTGGGGTCTTCCAGATTGATGGCCATCAGACCAGCACCGTGCCTTCCATGATCCCGATCGCACGCAGGTCGCGGAACCACCGCTCCACCGGGTGCTCCTTGACGAAGCCGTGACCACCGAGCAGCTGTACGCCGTCGAGGCCGATCTGCATGCCCTTGTCGGCACACAGCTTGCGAGCCAGCGCGATCTCGCGGGTCGCGTCGATGCCCTGGGCCACCCGGCTGGCGGCCTTGTAGGTCACCAGGCGCATGGCCTGCAGCTCGATCGCGATGTTGGCGACCATGAACGCCACCGACTGGCGGTGGGCGATCGGCTCGCCGAACGCCTCGCGCTCCTTGACGTAGGGCGTCACATAGTCGAGGACGGCCTGGCCGACCCCGATGGACAGAGCGCACCAGGCGAGGCGGGAGAGGCGTACGGCCTCGGTGTAGGTCGAGCCGTCGGTCTCGCCGAGGACCGCCGCAGCCGGGACCTTCACGTCGGTCATCGTCAGCTTGGTCAGCGAGGCGGCGCGTACGCCCATCGCGGGCTCGGACTCGATGGTGATCCCGGGGGTCGAGGACTCGACCAGGAAGAGGGTCGGCTTGCCGTCGAGACTGGCGCCGACGACGAACAGCTCGGCCTCGGCGCCACGAGCGACCAGGGACTTGGTGCCGTTGAGAGTGAACCCGTCGGTGGTCTTCGTGGCGGTGGTGGCCGGCGACAGCACGTCGAAGAGGACCTTGTCCTCGTTGAGCGCGAAGGCCGCGGCCGGAACCGACCCTTCAGTGAACGCCGGCAAGTACGTCTGCTGCTGCTCGTCGGTGCCCCACAGGCCCAGCGCGGTCGCGACCGAACCGGGCGCGAGCGCGGCGACGGCCAGACCGAGGTCGCCCTTGGCGAGCGCCTCGGCGACCAGGGTGCCGGCGACCGCAGAACGGGTCTCGGAGATGCCGCCGAGCTCCTCGGGGACACCCAGGATCGGCAGCCCGATCTCCAGGCTCGACTTGAGCAGCTCTTCCGGCGCGGCGCAGGCCTCGTCGGCCTCGGCCGCGGCCGGACGTACGACCTCGGCGGCGAACTCGGTGACCACGTCGACGAGCATCTGCTCGTCCTCGCTCGGGGTCAGGTCGAAGACGCCCTGGGGGATGGCGTTGGGCACGCGTACGCCCGGGACACCCCGCTTGCCCTTCTTCTTGAACGCCCGGCTGGTCGCCGCCATCGTCTTGAACCCGCCGCGGGTCACCGTGAAGACGACCTGCTCGGTCTGCTTGCGGACACCGAGCCGGTCGAGCGCAGGGCTCTGCGAGAGCTTGCGCAGACCGGCCACGGCGAACCCGATCGGGTCACGCGACTCGCCGGACGGGACGCCGTTCGCGATCCCGCCACGTAGGCCTTGGAGGATACTCATGGGTAGAACTGTAACTGGGAGTTACAACGTGGTCTACACCGACCTTGGATCTCGACCACGCACGACTTATTTATAGGCTTGGCACATGGCCGACTCCTCGCTCGAATCCGCTCCTCCGATCGCGCCCCACGGCGCCCTGCCCGAGGGCGGGAAGGTGCGGCCGATGACACGCTGGGGCACCCCGGTCATGCACCGGCCCAAGAAGAAGGTCGAGGTCTTCGACGCGGCGCTGGCCGAGCTGGCCGCCGACATGGTCGCGACGATGTACGCCGCCGAGGGCGTGGGCCTGGCCGCCGACCAGATCGGCGAGGACGTCGCCATCTTCGTCTTCGACTGCCCCGACGCGACCGGGCAGCGCACCGTCGGCATCGTCTGCAACCCGGTCCTGACCCTGCCCGAGGGTGACGACCGCCACCTCGACGTCGACCTGGAGGGCTGCCTCTCGTTCCCCGGCGCGTTCGTGGACTGCGCGCGCCCCGACTGGGCCGCGGTCGACGGTCTCGGCCTCGACGGAGAGCCGGTTCACTTCGAGGGCAACGGCCTGCTGGCCCGGTGCCTCCAGCACGAGACCGACCACACCAACGGCACCGTCTTCGGCGACCGCATCTCCGCCAAGGCGCGCAAGAAGCTCACCAAGGAGCACGACCGTCTCGCTAAGGACTTCCCCGCCGAGTGGCCCGTCGGCGATGCCGTCGACTAGCCGCCGAAGGAAGTTCGCTCGCCGCGCCAGTCGGTCCTACGGAGGAACTGCTCCCAGCTCAGCGCGCCAGGGTCGATCCGTCGGCTCCACTCCAGGTCGCGACCGTCGCCGAAGTATCCGTACTCCACCGCGTACTCGACCATACCGAGAGTCTCGTCGACCAGCAGCGGGTTCTCTCCGAGCTCGGGGAAGTACGTCAGCAAGCCCTCCCGGGAATAGGCGCTGCGGTATTCGGCCTCGAGGCCGGTGACGCGCGAGAAGGCATCGACCATCTCTCTCGGCGAGATGACTTCACCGACGACCGGCAGCGTTGCCTGCAGATAGGCGTCAGGATCGGAGAACACCTCCAGGACAGCAGGGCCGGTCGCGGTCAGCGGGTCCACGAACGGGGCCCGGAAGTCCTCGGGGAGGTAGAAGGGCATGAGCACCTTGTCGCCTTCGATGCGCGGGGCGTAGTACTCCAGCGCGTTGGTGTAGAAAAACGAGAGCATCACGATGGTGTGCCCGATCGGCAGGGTCCGAATGTGCTCGGCGACGAGCGCCTTGTCCGTGAAGTGTGGGGCGTACTTGGTGCCCGAGGCCCTCTCCTCGACGTTCTCGAGCGCGCTGAAAACGACGTGCCCGACCCCGGCCTCGACCGCGGCATCGGCGAGCTGGCATCCGAGGACGAACTCGTCGGTCGATGGCGGCGCGACTGGCGGCGTCATGAGGAAGGCCCCATCAGCCGACCCGAACGCCTGCACGAACTCGCGCTGATGCCCCGGCTCCAGGGGAACCGTGACGACCTGAGCGCCCATCTCCGCGAGGCTCTTGGCCTGGACGGAGTCGGCGGATCTGGTCAGCGCTCGCACGCGGAACCGCCCGCTGTCGAGCAGGGACGTGACGACACTCCTGCCCTGCTTGCTGGTCGCACCCGCGACGACGATCAACGGCTTGCTGGCATCAGACATCGTATTTTCCTTCACATCAGGGATGATCAGGAGACGATCATATCGTCACATCGGGATATGTAAATACATAGCGCGGACTCAGTACGTCACATCGGGATATGATGATGCGTGAATGGCAAGGAGGAGGCCGTGGCAATGTCACGCACAACAGACCCGAACGTCGACCCCCTGGAGGCCGTCGAGGCCCTGAAGGCTCTGGCCAACCCCGCGCGGCTGCAGATCATGAACTGGCTGCTGGACCCACATGGCGAGTTCTCACAGTGGGAACCCATCGCCGATCGGGACGAGGTCGGGGTCTGCGTCAGCCATATCCAGGCCAAGTCAGGGCTGGCCCAGTCAACCGTCTCGTCCTATATGGCAACGCTGGAGCGAGCGGGTCTCGTACGGTCCACGCGCATCGGCAAGTGGATCCACTACAAGCGTGACGAGGACATGATGTCCCGGCTCGCAGAGGCGCTCCGCGGTACGCAGCGCCCTTGACGCGGCCTGTTGGTCACATCCGGTCCACGACGTACTCGGCGATGGCGAGGCTGGAGGTCGCGGCCGGGCTCGGCGCGTTGCGCACGGAGGTGACGCCGTCGGCGTGGTGGATGACGAAGTCGTCCACCAGCGAGCCGTCGCGCTCGATCGCCTGCGCCCGCAGCCCCAGACCCGCGCGCTCGACGTCGGCGGCGCCGATCTCGGGCACGTAGCGCTGGGCTTCGCGCATGTAGGCCTGCTTGGACAGTACGCCGCGAAGCTCGGTGACACCGGTGCGCCAGTGCTCGGCGGCGAACCGCCAGAAGCCGGGCCACGCCAACGTGTCGACGACGTCGCGCGGGGTCAGTGACGTCCGGCCGTAGCGCCTGCGACTGAGCGCCAAGAAGGCGTTCGGGCCGACCTCGAGGCCACCGCCCACCCGGCGGGTGAAGTGCACGCCGAGGAACGGGTAGCGCGGGTCGGGCACCGGATAGACCATGCCCCGGACGAGATCCTGCTTCGCGGCGCTGACCTGCATGTACTCACCGCGGAACGGGACGATCCGGGGCGCCTTCGGGCCGCCGGTCAGCTCACCGAGCCGGTCGGACTCCAGACCACCGCAGACGACCAGGTGGTCGACCCGGCTCCGGCCGGCGGGCGTCTCGACCTCGATCCCACTCGTGACGCGGTGGATCCCGGTCACCTCCTCGCCGAGACGTACCTCTCCCCCGGACTCCGTCACGCTCCGGCCCAGCGCTTCGGCGACGGCGACGTAGTCGATGATCGCCGTCCTCGGCGAGTGGAGGGCGGCCAGCCCTGCCGCGTACGGCTCGATCTCCTCGATCTCCTCGGGGCCGACTCGTCGCAGGCCCGGCACGCCGTTCTCCGTCGCCGTCTTCTCCAGCGCGTCGAAGCGCCCCATCTCGGACTCGTCGACCGCGACGACGAGCTTGCCGCACTCCTCGAACGGGACCCGGTGCTCGGCGGCGAACTCCTTGAGCAGGTCACGGCCCCGCGTGCAGAGCTGCGCCTTGAGACTGCCGGGGCGGTAGTAGATCCCGGCGTGGACGACGCCCGAGTTGTGGCCGGTCTGGTGGGCGCCGAGCCTGGCCTCCTTCTCGAAGACGATCACCGTCTCGGCACGGCGGCGGCGCAGGATCTCCCGCGCCACCGCCAGCCCGAGGATCCCGCCGCCGACGACCCCGGTCGCGGTCAACGCGCCTCGGCCCCGGAGAGCAGTTCGCGGACCTGCATGGTGGCTCGGCACGCCGCGGCGCACTTCCCCGCCCACATCAGCGCATCTTCGACGGTGTCGACGTCGACGATGATGAAGCCACCGAGGTGCTCCTTGCTCTCCGGGTAGGGACCGTCGGTGACCACGCCGGCCTCATCGACGGTCCAGGCGTCCTCGAGACCGCCCTTGATCCCACCGCCGAAGACGAACACGCCCGCCGCGATGGCCTCGCGCGTCATCGCCGATGACGCTTCGGCGATGTCGGCCACGTCCTCGTCGCGGTAGTCCACCGCCTCATCGCGAAACGAGATCAGATACTTGGTCATCTACAACCTCCTGTTTCGGGCAGCGCTCGTCGCCACCCCTCACTCGCTCCACGAACGGGGCCAGCCACTTTCGACAGATCCTCGGGAAGAACGTACGCCGCGGCTGCCCTCATCGCCCCCAGAACCCGGCGAACTTCTCGGCAAGGCGAAGGCCGTGGCGGTGTCGGCGTCCACGACGGTGAGGAGGATCCTGCTCTTCGGCCAGTGGGCGCTCGGCAGCCGGGCGGCGACGGTCTCGCGCCAGCGCTCCCGCCCGGCCGCGCCCGCGGCCTCAGCGAGCTCGATCGCGTACGCGCCGATCCGGCACCGCATATCGGGCAGGTCTGCTGATGCCGCGATGATGGCGTCGGTCCGCTAGAGGTGGGCCGAGGAGGTGGGGCCGCGCGCCGCTGTGAACGTTGCGTACACGGGACACGGCGCGGCTCACTCCGAATACCGTCACGATCAAGGGTCTGTGGCTTTACGGTGAGCGAGTGATGAAGACCTGGTCGATCCTTCGACTCGCGATGGCCGTACTGATCCTCGCCGCGATGGTGGCCGAGTTCCGGGGAGCGCTGGGCACCACGCCCGCCGAAGGCTCCAGCATGGCGACGGTGGTGGTGAACTACTTCAGCTACTTCACGATCGAGTCGAACCTCTTCGCAGCGGCGGCGCTCATCGCCGCAGGGGTCTGGGCACTGACCCGCAACGCCCAGGAGCCCACCTGGATCGCAGTGCTGATGGCGGCGGCGACGACGTTCATGGCGATCACCGGCCTGGTCTACAACCTGCTGCTGCGCGGTCTCGTTCCGGCCGCGTTCCCGTGGGCCAACGAGATCCTCCACCTCATCGGTCCGTTGTTCCTGATCGTCGACCTCTTCGTCGCTCCCCCGCGCCGCCGCCTGCGCTGGCGCGCGGTCGGCATGATCATCGCGTTCCCGGTCGTATGGGCGGCCTACACCTTGATCCGCGGCGATCTCGTCGTGAGTCCACTCACCGGCGACCCGTGGTGGTATCCCTACCCGTTCCTCAACCACCACCTGCAGGGTGGCTACGCCGTCGTCATCGCGTACGTCATCGGCATCGCCGCGGCGTTCACCCTGGTCGCCTGGGGCGTGGTCGCGGTCGGGCGTCGGCGCTCCCCCGAGGCCATCGCCGACGAGAAGGATGCTGGGCTCAGCCCTGCCTGATCATCCAGCGCTCGGGCGCGGGCAGCGGCTCCCAGCCGTACTGCGCGTAGAGCTCGTGGGCGTCCTCGGTGGCGAGCAGGGTCCGGCGGATTCGGTAGGGCTCGAGGTCGGCGAGGATGCCCTCGAGCAGCAGCTTGCCGATCCCCTGGCCGCGTACGCCCGGGTCCACGATCACGTCGCACAGCCAGGCGAAGGCGGCGAAGTCGCTGACCACGCGGGCGAAGGCGACCTGGTTCCCGGCAGCGTCGTAGACGCCGTAGCAGCGCGACCCCTTGTTGGCCGCGTCCTGGACCTCCCGTGTGCGGTCGCTGGCCCAGTAGGACTGCGCGATCATCCGGTAAACCCAGTCGGGGTCGATCCGGCTCTGGTCGGCGGAGAAGGCGTATGCCGCGGGGTTCTCGCTCGCGGCCGGCTCCGAGCTCAGCAGGCCGAGCAGGTCGTCGGGCTCGGGCTCGGGTCGCGCGACCTGCGGGGCGACGGCGGGTGCCTCGACGGCCCCGGCGAACCCAGGGCCGGGGTCCGGCGTACGACCCTGCTGGTAGGCCAGGGCGGCGCCGTTCGCGAGCTTGTCGGCGGCCTCGTTGAGCGGGTGGCCGGAGTGGCCCTTGATCCACTCGAACCGGACGTCGCGGCCCTGCATCGCCGCGTCGAGGTCCTTCATGATCTCGACGTTGAGCACGGGCTTCCCGTCGGCCTTCTTCCAGCCCTTGCGCTTCCAGCCGGCCATCCACTTGGTGACCGAGTTGATGACGTACTTGGAGTCGCAGTAGACCAGCAGCGGCTCGCCGGTGTGGGCCGTCTGCCGCAGCAGGTCGAGGACCGCGGTCAGCTCGCCCTGGTTGTTGGTCCCGTGCGGCCACCCGCCACAGGCCCAGGTGGACTCGTCCACATACCAACCCCACCCCGCGGGCCCCGGGTTCCCGAGCGCCGAACCATCAGCAGCAGCCACAATCGTCACGTGCCCATCCTGCCAGCCGCGCGCCGGCCCGCTCCGGGCGGTCAGGGGTTGACGCGCGGGCCGGACGCGGTGGAGCCGCGGACCACCAGCTCGGGGTGGAAGACGAACTCCGAGTGGGGGGTGCCGGTGCCGGCGATCTCATCGAGGATGGCGCGGACGGCGGCCTGGCCCATCGCGTGGACGGGCTTGCGGACGGTGGTCAGCGGCGGGTCGGTGAAGGCGATGAGCTGGGAGTCGTCGTAGCCGACCACGGAGACGTCCTCGGGGACCCGCAGGCCACGCGAGCGGGCGGCACGGATGGCGCCGAGCGCCATCATGTCGCTCGCGCAGACGATCGCGGTGAAGCCGTCGTCCAGAAGCTCGGAGGCCGCGGCCTGGCCGCCTTCGAGGGTGAAGAGCGAGTGGCGGATGTGGCCCTTCTCGATCTCCTCGGCGCTCAGCCCGAAGCGGTCGGCCATGGTGGCCACGAAGCCCTCGATCTTGCGCTGGACGGGGACGAAGCGGCGGGGGCCGACGGCCAGGCCGATCTTGGAGTGGCCGAGCGTGGCGAGGTGAGTGACCGCCAGCTGCATCGCCTCGCGGTCGTCGGGCGAGATGAACGGCGCCTTGATGTCGGGGGTGTAGCCGTCGAGGAGGACGTACGGGACGCCCTGGGCGCGCAGCTTCTCGTAGCGCGTCATGTCGGCGGTGGTGTCCGCGTGCAGGCCGGAGACGAAGATGATCCCGGTGACGCCGCGGTCGACGAGCATCTCGGTGAGCTCGTCCTCGGTCGAACCGCCAGGGGTCTGCGTGGCGAGCACCGGGGTGTAGCCCTGGCGGGTCAGTCCCTGCGCGATGACCTGCGCGAGCGCGGGGAAGATCGGGTTGTCGAGCTCGGGCGTGATCAGGCCGACCAGCCCCTCGCTGCGCTGGCGCAGCTTCACCGGGCGCTCATAGCCGTGGACGTCGATCGCCGCCAGCACCGCCTCCCGCGTGGCCGCGGCGACCCCGGGCTTGCCGTTGAGGACGCGACTGACCGTCGCCTCACTCACGCCCGCATGGGCCGCGATGTCAGCAAGACGGGCAGAGGCTGGTGTTATGGGCACGGTCACATCATGCCCCCTCCCTACACGGCCTGCAAGAACTTTCAGCAAGCTTGCAACTTTTGCTGAAAGGCTCTTACATTCTCCTCGACGCGGGGTTACCTTCGTCACACCACCGGGCGGACTCCTCGCCCGGCCCCATATCGAAGGAGAACTCATGCGACGTGGCATCGTGGCCACCGCAGTGGCGGCAACGCTCGCCCTGGCGGCAACGGCATGTGGCGGTGGCAGCGGCGACAGCAGCGACGGCACGGTCACCATCACGTGGTGGGACACCTCGAACGCAACCAACGAGGCGCCGACGTACCAGGCCCTCGTCAAGGACTTCGAGAAGGCCAACCCGGACATCAAGGTCAAGTACGTCAACGTGCCCTTCGACCAGGCACAGAACAAGTTCGACACCGCGGCCGGCGCCAGCGGTGCTCCCGACGTACTGCGCGCCGAGGTCGGCTGGACCCCTGCGTTCGCGCAGAAGGGCTTCCTCGCTCCCCTCGACGACACCGCGGCGCTCGAGGAGAAGGACGCCTTCCAGCCCAACCTGATCAAGCAGGCCGAGTTCGACGGCAAGACCTACGGCGTCCCGTTCGTCACCGACACCCTCGCGCTGGTCTACAACAAGGCGCTCTTCGAGAAGGCCGGCATCACCGAGGCCCCCACGACCTGGGACGAGCTAAAGGCCGACGCGGCGACGATCAAGTCCAAGACCGGTGTCGACGGCTACTGGGGCTCGACCTCGGCCTACTACGCGCAGCCGTTCCTCTACGGCGAGGGCACCGACACCGTCGACGCCGAGGCCAAGAAGATCACCATCTCCTCCCCGGAGGCCAAGAAGGGCCTGACCACCTGGCAAAGTCTCTTCGACGGCGAGGGGCTGCACAAGGCGGACACCACCGCCGACGCGTACGCCCACATCCAGGACGCCTTCGTCAACGGCAAGGTCGCCGCGATCATCCAGGGTCCCTGGGAGATCACGAACTTCTACAAGGGCTCGGCGTTCCAGGACAAGAACAACCTCGGCATCGCCACCGTCCCGGCCGGCTCGACCGGCGAGGCCGGCGCCCCGACCGGAGGTCACAACCTGTCGATCTACGCCGGTTCGGACGAGGCGCACCAGGAGGCCTCGGCGGCGTTCGTGAAGTTCATGACCTCGGCCGACACCCAGGCCCAGATCGCCCTGAAGAACTCCACGCTGCCGACCCGCGACGACGCCTACACCGACGAGGTCAAGGCCGACCCGGGCATCGCCGGCTTCCAGACGGTGCTCCCGGCTGCCCAGCCGCGACCCGAGCTGCCCGAGTACTCCTCGCTGTGGGGTCCGATGGACCAGGAGCTGCCGAAGATCGCCTCCGGCGCCGAGACCCTCGACAAGGGTCTGGCCACGCTGGAGACGGCCTTCGCCGACCTGCTGCCCGACTTCTCGAAGTGAACCTGAGCCAGGAAGACCACGTCATCCGATGACTCTGACAGCACCAGCGCCCGCCGCCGAGACCCCGCGGTCTCGGTGGCGGGCGCCCCGCCCCCTCCAGCGCGCGCGAGACTCCTACAGCCGCTACTGGTACGCCTACGCGATGGTCGCGCCCGTCGTGATCGTGCTCGGCGTGCTCGTCGGCTACCCGCTCCTGCGCGGCTTCTACCTGACCCTGACCGATGCCAACAGCCTCAACTCGGCACGCACGATCGGCGTCAACACGATCGACGCGACGTACAAGTTCATCGGTCTCGACAACTACGCCGAGATCCTGTGGGGCCCGGCGGCCTATGACCGCTTCTGGTCCCACTTCGTGTGGACGATCGTCTGGACCGTCACCTGCGTCGTCCTGCACTACGTGATCGGCCTCGGCCTGGCGATGATGCTCAACCAGCGGCTGCGCGGGCGTGTCGCGTACCGGCTGCTGCTGATCCTGCCCTGGGCGGTGCCGACGTTCGTCACGGTCTTCGCCTGGCGGATCATGCTCGCGGACGCGGGCGTCATCAACTCGATGCTCAACACGATCGGTCTCGCCGCACCGAGCTGGCTCGAGGACCCGACCTGGCAGCGTACGGCCGCGATCATGGTCAACACCTGGTGCGGCGTGCCGTTCATGATGCTCTCCCTGCTCGGCGGGCTGCAGTCGATCGACGAGAACCTCTACGAGGCGGCCGAGATCGACGGCGCCAACGTCTGGCAGCGGTTCCGCCACGTCACCCTGCCGGGGCTGTCGTCGGTGAGCTCGACCGTCGTGCTGCTCGGCGTGATCTGGACCTTCAACCAGTTCGCGATCATCTTCCTGCTCTTCGGCAACACCGCGCCGGACGCGCAGATCCTGGTCACCTGGGCCTATCGACTCGGCTTCGGGCAGCAGCCTCGCGACTTCGCCATGTCGGCGGCGTACGGCGTGCTCCTGCTCGCGATCCTGATCGTCTTCACGTCCTTCTACTACCGGTGGTTGAAACGCAATGACCAGCTCGCCTAGCCTCAACGCGCCCAGGACGAACCAGCGCCGCCGCGGAGAACTCGGCCCGGTCGCGCGGGTGGGCACGCACGTGACGCTCACGGTGGCGTCGCTGATCGCGCTGTTCCCGATCGTCTGGCTCGTCTATCTGTCCCTGGGACCGGACAAGGACGACTACCTCCACCCCGGCGGGATCTTCGCGAAGGCGACGCTGGACAACTACTCGTTCGTGCTGACCAACACCGCCTTCTTCAACTGGCTGTGGTCGACGCTGGTGGTCGCCGGGGGCACGACCCTGTTCGGCGTGATGTCGGCGGCGACGACCGGCTACGCGGTCTCCCGAATGAGGTTCCCCGGCCACCGGCCGCTGATGTGGGTCCTGCTGCTGACGCAGGCGTTCCCGATCGCGGTGCTGATCGTGCCGATGTACGAGATCTTCTCCCAGCTCCGCCTGATCGACTCGCACATGGGCCTGATCCTGGTCAACTGCACCACGATCGTCCCCTACTGCTCCTGGCTGCTGAAGGGCTACTTCGACACCATCCCGGTCGAGCTGGACGAGGCCGGCATGATCGACGGACTCACCCCGTTCGGCACGTTCTGGCGGCTGATCCTGCCGCTGGCACGTCCAGGTCTCGCGGTCGCCGCGTTCTACGCCTTCATCACCGCCTTCGCGGAGGTCGCGTTCGCCTCGACGTTCCTGCTCGACGACTCGAAGTACACCTTCGCGGTCGGGCTGCAGAGCTTCGTCAGCGAGCACGACGCGCAGTGGAACCTGATGGCCGCCACCGCTGTCCTCATCGCCATCCCTGTGACCGTCTTCTTCTATCTCGTCCAACGACACGTCGTCACCGGTCTGACCGCCGGCGGCGTCAAGGGCTGAAAGGTTTCTGTTGATGTCCTCCGAGTGGTGGCGTGATGCCGTCATCTACCAGGTCTACCCCCGCAGCTTCGCCGACAGCGACGGCGACGGCACCGGTGACCTCCCCGGGATTCGGTCCCGACTCCCCTACCTCCGCGACCTGGGGGTGGATGCGGTCTGGCTGAGCCCGTTCTACGCCTCGCCGCAGGCCGACGGGGGCTACGACGTCTCCGACTACCGCGCGGTCGACCCGCGCTACGGGACGCTGGACGATGCTCGCGAGCTGATCTCTGTTGCCCACGAGCTGGGGCTGAAGCTCATCGCCGACATCGTCCCCAACCACTCCTCCTCGGAGCACGTGTGGTTCCAGCAGGCCCTCGCCGAGGGGCCGGGGTCGCCGATGCGGTCGCGCTACCACTTCCTGCCGGGGCGAGGACCGAACGGGGACGAGCCGCCCAACGACTGGGACTCGATCTTCGGCGGTCCCGCCTGGACCCGGGTGCCCGACGGCGAGTGGTACCTCCACCTCTTCGCCCCCGAGCAGCCCGACTTCAACTGGAACTCCCCCGAGGTCCACGCGGAGTTCCTGGACATCCTGCGCTTCTGGCTCGACCTCGGCATCGATGGCTTCCGCATCGACGTCGCCCACGGTCTGGTCAAGGCCGAGGGCCTGCCCTCCATCGGCCACGCCGACCAGCTCCACCTGCTCGGCAACGACGTGATGCCCTTCTTCGACCAGGACGGCGTCCACGAGATCTACCGTTCGTGGCGGCGGGTGCTCGCGGACTACCCGGACCGGATCTTCGTCGCCGAGGCGTGGACCCCGACGGTGGCGCGGTCGGCGAACTACGTACGCCCCGATGAGCTGCACCAGGCCTTCAACTTCGAGTACCTCGACACCGCCTGGGACGCCGCCGCGCTGCGCAAGGTCATCGACAGCTCGCTGGACGCGATGCGCCCGGTCGGCGCTCCGGCGACCTGGGTGCTGTCCAACCACGACGTCACCCGGCACGCCACCCGGTTCGCGAACCCGCCGGGCTCGGGGACCCAGATCCGAACGCCGGGCGATCGTGGGCTCGGGCTGCGGCGGGCTCGCGCGGCCACCTTGCTGATGCTCGCGCTTCCCGGATCGGCGTACGTCTACCAGGGCGAGGAGCTCGGTCTCCCCGACGTCACCGACCTGCCCGACGAGGTCCGCCAGGACCCGTCCTTCCACCGCGCCAGCGGCCAGGACGGCTTCCGCGACGGTTGCCGCGTGCCGCTGCCGTGGACCCGGTCGGGCTCCTCCTACGGCTTCGGCGACGGCGGCTCCTGGCTGCCGCAGCCCGACTCGTGGGGCGAGCTCAGCGTCGAGGCGCAGACCGGTGTCGAGGGCTCCACCCTCGAGCTCTACCGCTCGGCGCTGAAGGTCCGCCGCGAGATCTCCGGCCTCGGCGCCGGCGACGCGGTGACCTGGCACGACGAGGCCCCCGCCGGGGTCCTCTGGTTCGAGCGTGACGGCTTCGCCTGCACGGTCAACACCACCAAGGAGCCCGTACGCATCGTCGCTCCCGGCCGCGTACTCCTCTCCTCCTCGGGCCCCGTGCCCGTCACCGATGGCCAGATCGATCTCCCCGCCGACACCACTGTCTGGTGGCAGATCTAGCCGAGACGACCGGAGCGAGGTCGAGCGGCGAGCTTGCTCGTCCGCTCGCGCCGAGCGAGGGAGTAGCCGCGCGAAGCGCGGAGAAGTCACCCCCGTCGGCCGAGTCGGCACATCAGTGCCGAC
>NZ_JBHXNY010000052.1:0-27832 GCF_042719275.1 Nocardioides sp. NPDC058538
GGGCCCGGGGGGCTCTACCAGCTTGCAACCGGTGGGTGGTGCCGCGAGCGCCAGCGAGCGTGTCGTGACCAACACGGTCACCGCCGCGTCAGAAGGTGTTGGCGGCGAAGTGGTCGCGGGAAACCGGGAGGCCGTTGAAGAGGCGCATGGAGGCGCGGTCGTCGGCGAAGAAGGAGACGACGGTGACGGAGGCGGGCGAGAGCTCCATGCTGAAGACTCCGCCGATCGGGGCTCCCAGTGCGTGAGCGACGATCAGCTTGATCGGCGAGACGTGCGAGGTGACCACGACGGTCTCGCCGGCGTGCGCCTCGAGGACCCGCGAGAGGCCGTCGAGCACGCGGGCCTGAGCGGAGTCGAAGGACTCGCCGCCCGGCGGCGCTACCTCGGTCGCCCCCATCCACGTCTTCATCTCGTCGGGGAACCGCTCGGCGACCTCACCGAAGGTGAGCCCTTCCCACTCCCCGAACTCGATCTCCGCGAACGCGGGCTCCTCGACCAACCGGGCACCGAGCGCACCGGCGACGAGCTCACCGGTCTCGACGGTGCGCAGGACCGGCGAGGTCACGACGGTCGAGACCGAGGGCGCGAGCGGCTTGAGCCACTCCGCGGTGAGCATCACCTGCTCGCGGCCCTCCTGGGTCAGCGGCGGGTTGTCGCCGCCGAGGCCGCCGGAGAACGCCTTGGCGGCGGTGTGCTTGGTGACCCCGTGGCGTACGAGGACCAGGGTCGTCGCCGCCGCGCCACCACTCCACCCCCGCGACGTGGACGACGTGCTCACAGACCCGACTCGGCGGTGCGGACCAGGATGCGGGAGCACTCCTCGCAGCGGACGACCTCGTCGGCGGCGAGGCCGCGGATGCGGGAGATCTCGGCCGGGTCGAGCTGGAGGTTGCAGCCGCCGCAGCGGCGGGCACGCAGCTCGGCGGCACCGACACCCATTTTGTCGCTCAGCCGCGAGTAGAGGGCGAGCAGGTCGTCGGGGATGCCCTCGAGCGCCGGCGTCCGCTCCTCGGCGACCCCGGCGAGCTCGCCGTCGATCTTCGAGGTCTCGACGTCGACGGAGTCGACCGCGACCGCGAGCTTCTCGGTGATCTCGGCGAGCTCGGCCTCGAGCCGGGTCACGGCCGCCTGAGCCTCCTCGAGCTGCTCCATGACCTCGAGCTCCTCGTCCTCGAGCACCGAGATCCGGCGGTCGAGGGTGGCCAGCTCGTGCTGCATGCGCTCGAGGTCCTTGGCGCTGCTGATCGCCCCGGAGTCCATCCGCTCCTGGTCGCGCCGGCGACGGGTCTTGACCGACTCGACGTCGGCGTCGGCCTTCTTCTGCACCCGCTCGAGGTCGTCGCGCGTGACCCGGGCGTCGCGTACGGCATCGTCGGTGGTCTTCTTCGATGCCTGCAGCTCCGCCACGACGGCGGCCTGCGGCAGATGCGCACGGCGGTGGCGCAGCTGGAGCGCACGCGAGTCCAGCTCACACACGTCGAGCAGCTTCACCTGGGCGAACGGGTCGGCTTTCAGCGGATTCTCCTCAGTTGTTCACACACGATTTTCTTACAGACGCAGTGTCCACGGGTCGGTGACGATCTGGCTGACCCGGGCCTCCACCGTATCTCCCAAAGCCTCGTTCAGTCGCCTCGCCAGGACAGGCAGCCAGGTCCACTCCGCCGCCCAGTGCGGGATGTCGATCAGCGCACCACCCTTCTCGAGGAACTCCGAGGCCGGATGGTGGCGCAGATCGCTGGTCACATAGACGTCGTACGCAGCCACCTGGTCGAGCAGGAAGTCGCCCGCGCCACCGCACAGCGCCACCGAGGAGACCGGCCGGTCGAGGTCGCCGGCGACCCGGATCCCGGCCGCGGTCGCGGGCAGTGCGGCTGCCACGGACTCGGCGAACGCGCCGAGCGTGGTCGGCTCCACGGTCCCGGCGCGACCGGTGCCGATGTCAGGGGTGAGCCCCGGCACCAGCGGCCGCAGCGAGCTCAGCCCGAGCGCGAGCGCCAGCGACTCCGAGACGCCGCCGAGGGCCTGGTCGGCGTTGGTGTGGGCGGTGAGCAGCGCGCACCGTGCGGAGACCAGCGTCGAGAGCGTACGCCCTTTGGGGGTCGTCGCGGCGAAGCCGTGAACGCCCTTCAGGAACAGCGGATGATGGACCACGACCAGGTCCGCACCCCACGCGGCCGCCTCCTCGGCGACCGGGAGGGTCGGGTCGACGGCGAGGAGCACCTTCGAGACGGGCTGCGAGGGCTCTCCCCAGACCAGCCCGACAGCATCCCATTCGTCGGCGGTCGCGGGCGGGTACCAGTCGTCCAGCAACGAGGTGACGGTGGACAGAGTGGGCGGGGTCGACATGGGGTAAACCCTAGATCCCGAGACCGGGGCCGCACTCAGCGGCAGCGACGTACACGAAATCGAGTTCGTAACCGTTCTTTTACAACTGATTCCGTACTTTTCCCCGGATCCTGTGGTGGAATGCAGCGCTAAGTGAACAATCGACTGGAGCAGCGATGACCACGACAGCTACCCCGGACCAACCCTCCGGCTCGGTAACCATCACCGGCCTGACCAAGACCTATGGCCAGGCCACGGCGGTCGACGGCCTGGACCTCGAGATCCGGGCCGGCGAGTTCATCTCGCTGCTCGGTCCTTCGGGCTGCGGCAAGACCACGACGCTACGCATGATCGCCGGGTTCGAGAAGCCCGACTCGGGCAGCATCGTCATCGGCGGCAAGGACGTGGTCAGGCTCGCGCCGTACCAGCGCGACGTGAACACGGTCTTCCAGGCGTACGCGCTGTTTCCGCACAAGTCCGTCGCGGAGAACGTCGCCTACGGTCTGCAGCAGCGCAAGACGCCCAGGGCCGAGATCCGCGAACGGGTCGTCGAGGCGCTGCGGATGGTGCGGATGCTCGACTTCGCCGACCGCGGCCCGGCCCAGCTCTCGGGCGGCCAGCAGCAGCGGGTGGCGCTCGCCCGGGCGCTGGTCAACCGTCCCGGCGTCCTCCTCCTCGACGAGCCGCTGGGCGCCCTGGACCGCCAGCTGCGCGAGGAGATGCAGCTCGAGCTCAAGCTCCTCCAGTCCCGCCTCGGGATCACCTTCGTCTTCGTCACCCACGACCAGCACGAGGCGCTCGCGATGAGCGACCGGATCGCGATCATGCGCGCCGGGCGGATCGAGCAGCTCGCCGACGCCGAGACCGTCTACAACCAGCCCGCGAGCGCGTACGTCGCCGGCTTCGTCGGGCAGCAGAACTTCCTGCACGGCGAGGTCAGCGCCGACGGCACCACCGTCGAGACCCCCTTCGTGGTGATCGAGGGTCCCGCCAAGCCCGACGGGAAGCCCGGCGAGCCCCACCAGGCCGCGATCCGGCCCGAGATGATCTCGATCGAGCCACGGGCCGAGTCCGGGACGGTGACGGCGGGCCTCAACTCCGTCTCCGGCGAGGTCCTCCAGGTCTCCCCCCTCGGCGAGGTGATCCAGTACCTCGTCAAGGTCACCGACGAGCTCAGCCTGCTGATCCGCCGCCCCACCCACGGCGCCGCCCGGCTCTCCCCCGGCGACCCGGTCCTCTGCGGCTGGGCCGGCGAGGACGTACGTCTCTTCCCCCTCGACACTCCGCTCGACCCGTCCACCGCTAGGAGCCCACAGTGAACAAGCCTGTCAACAAGAGTGGCAACGTACGCATCCTGGCCAGCCATGCCGGTGCGCGAGCGATCCGCCAGGAGCTCTCGCGGCGCCACTTCCTGAGCCTGGCCGCTCTCGCCGGTGCCGGCGTCGCGCTGAGCGCCTGTGGCTCGGAGGGAGGCGGGGCGTCCACCGCGGTCGAGCCTGGCGGCGGCGCGACCGGCGGGCCGGTGGAGAAGTCGCTGTCGATCTACACCTGGGGCGACTACGACTCCCCCGAGGTGATCGACGCCTTCAGCAAGACCGGCCCGAAGGTGACGCTCGACTCCTACGGCTCCAACGAGGAGCTGATCTCGAAGCTGGTCGCGGCCGAGGGCACCAGCGGCTACGACATCGTCGTGCCGACCGGGGTCTACATCCCGCAGCTGATCGAGAACGAGATCATCGTCCCGCTCAACAAGGACCTGATCCCCAACATGGCCAAGGTGGACCCGAAGTTCCTCGGCCAGGACTGGGACCCGGAGAACGAGTACTCGGTGTGCAAGTGCTGGGGCACCACCGGGTTCGTCTACGACACCACCGTGATCAAGCGCGATCTGGTGACCTGGAACGACTTCATCGACGCGATGGAGAAGGAGGCCTCGGGCAAGACCTCGCTGCTCGACGACCCGCAGGGTGTCGCCGGCCTCTACTTCTGGGCCAACGACATCGACTGGAACACCGAGGACATGGCCGACTACGACGCCTACGAGGCCGAGGCGGTCGAGAAGTGGGCACCGCACATCGCCGGCTTCGACTCCTACCCGGCCACCGGCGCGATGCAGCAGAACACCTTCGCGCTGATGCAGAACTGGAACGGCGACTCCCGCCTCGGCATCCTCGAGCACAAGCAGCCCGACCGCTGGAAGTGGGTCCTGCCCGGCCCGACGACCGAGCTGTGGATGGACAACTGGTGCATCGCGACCGGTGCGCCCCACCCCGAGGCCGCGCACGCGTTCCTCGACTACGTGCTGGAGCCGGAGAACTCGTTCCTGGAGATGGACTACATCGGCTACAACACCGGCGCGCTGGGCATCGAGGAGATGGCGGCCGAGCGCGGTGTCGAGCTGCCCGAGATGATCTTCTTCACCGACGAGCAGCTCGCCACCATGAAGAACGGCGCCGTCAACGAGGCTCAGGACCGGCGTACGGAGGTCTACGACAAGCTGAAGGCCGCCGCCAGTGCGTAAGCATCTCCCCGGTTTCGTCCTCGCCGTACCCGCGTGGCTGTGGCTGACGGTCTTCTTCGTGGTGCCGTTCCTGCAGATCGCCTGGTTCAGCTTCGGGGAGAAGCCGGGGATGTTCGGCACCCACAGCAACGCGGTGATGTCGCTGGACCGCTACGCCGAGGCGTTCAGCCCGACCTTCTTCACGATCTTCCGGGCGACATTGTGGATGAGCGTGCTGGGCACCGTCGCCTGCCTGCTGATCGCGTTGCCGGCTGCGTACTTCATGGCGGTGAAGGTCCCCGCGAACCGTCGCGGACTGCTGGTCGCCCTGGTGATGGTCCCCTACTGGACCTCGTTCCTGATCCGGACGATCGGCTGGAAGGTGATCCTGTCCTCCGAGGGCGCGCTGGCCGGGTTCCTGACCGACGTCGGCCTGGTCGCCGACCCGCACGATCTGCTCAACACCCGCGGCGCGGTGCTGCTGGGCCTGATCTACAACTATCTGCCGCTGATGATCCTGCCGATGTACGTCGCCTTCGACCGCGTCGACAATGCCCTCGGTGAGGCGTCCAAGGACCTCGGCGCCGACCGGTTGCGGACGTTCTTCCAGGTCACCCTGCCGTTGGCGCGGCCCGGGATCATCGCCGGCATCGTCCTGGTCTTCATCCCGATGATGGGCGACTACGTCACCCCGGCGGTCCTCGGCGGCGCGAAGGGCACGATGGTCGGCTCCCTGATCGCCAGCCAGTTCCTGACCGCGCAGAACTGGGCGCTGGGCTCGGCCATGGCGGTCGTCCTCATCCTGCTCACCATGCTCATCGTCGTCCTCGCCATCACGCTGATGTGGGGCGTGGGATGGCTCCTGCACAGACGCAGCAAGCTGGTCATCGGAACCGTCCACACCAACGAGGTGACCGCATGAGCAGACCCTCCGGCACCAATCTCGCGCTCGGCGCGTGGACGACCCTGGTCTTCCTCTTCCTGTTCGCCCCGATCATCGTGATCGGCATCTACTCCTTCAACGGCGGCCGACTTCTCACCGCCTGGGACGGCTTCAGCCTGGAGCCGTTCAAGGCGATCATCGAGCGCCCGACCGTACGCCACACCGTCGCCGTCTCCCTGCAGACCGCCGTGGTCGCCGCGCTGCTGGCGAGCGTGCTCGGCACCCTGGCCGGGATGGCGATGGCCCGGTTCCCGGGCCGCTGGGCGGGCCCGTTCACGCTGCTGTTGCTGCTGGTCTCGGTGACGCCCGAGATCGTCGACGGCATCGCGCTTCTCCCCTGGTTCGTGACGCTCGGGCAGGACTGGTCGCTGCTGCCGTTCAACAACGGCTACGTACGCCTCGTGGTCGGCCATTCGCTCTTCGCGACAGCGGTCGTCACCTACATCGTCCGGGCCCGCCTGGTCGGTCTGGACGCGTCGCTGGAGGAGGCCTCGGCGGACCTCTACGCACGGCCGGTGGCGACGTTTTTCAAGGTCACGATCCCCCTCGTCGGGCCGGCGGTGCTCGCCGGTGGGCTGCTGGCCTTCACGCTGAGCCTCGACAACACGGTGATCTCCTCGTTCATCAACGTCTCCGGCACGACCTCGTGGCCCGTCTACGTACTCTCCTCGGTCCGCTCCGGTCTCAAGCCCGAGATCGCCGCGGTCTCCACGATCCTGCTGGTCTTCACGCTCCTGGTCCTCGGCCTGGTGGCGCTCGTGCTCAAGCGCTCGGGCTCCTCGGTCACCGACACCATGGCCGTCAACTGATGGGCTCTGACGCCCTCCCGGTGGACCTGCTGCTGCGCGGTGGCCGCGTGCTGCGCGGGGGACGCTGGCAGGACGCGGCTCTCGCCGTCCGGGGTGGGCGGATCGCGGCCGTCGGCGCGTCTCTCGACGCGCTCGTCGGTCCCGAAACGGTCGTCGAGGACCTCGACGGTCGCTGGGTCCTGCCCGCCTTCCACGACTCCCACGTCCACCCGATCCAGGCCGGGCTGGAGATGAACCAGTGCGACCTGACCGGTCACTCGACCCTCGAGAGCTACCTGGACGCCATCGGTTCCTACGCCGCGGCCAACCCCGGACGTGCCTGGATCAGCGGCGGTGGCTGGTCGATGGACTCCTTCCCGGGCGGGGTGCCGAGCGCCGAGCCCCTCGACCGGCTCCTTCCCGACCGGCCGGTCTTCCTGCCCAACCGCGACCACCACTCCGCCTGGGTGAACCGCCGCGCGCTCGAGCTCGCGGGCATCGATGCCAGCACGCCCGATCCCGCCGACGGGCGCATCCAGCGCGACCCCACCGGCCGGCCCACCGGCGCGCTGCACGAGGGCGCGATGGCGCTGGTCGGCTCGCTGGTTCCCGCCCCGACCTCGCGCGACCTGACCGACGCGCTGCTCACCGCGCAGCGGCACCTGCACTCCGTCGGCATCGTGGGCTGGCAGGACGCACTGGTCGGCGCCGGCCTCGGCATGCCGGACTCGCTGCCGACCTACCTCGCCGCCAACGGCTCCGGCGTGCTCACCGCGAAGGTCGTCCTCGCCCAGTGGTGGGACCGCGACCGCGGCCTGGAGCAGCTGCCCGAGCTGATCGAACGTCGCGCTCTTGCCGCTCAGGTGGGCCTGGACGCGGGCAGCGTGAAGCTGATGCAGGACGGCGTCTGCGAGACGCACACGGCCGCCATGCTCGACCCCTACCTCGACTCCCACGGTCATCTCACCGACAACCGCGGGCTCTCCTTCATCCCGGCCGAGGCCCTGGCGACGTACGTCGCGGCGCTGGACGCCAACGGGTTCCAGGCGCACATCCACGCGCTCGGGGACCGCGCGGTCCGCGACAGCCTGGACGCGATCGAGCACGCGCGGGCGCTCAACGGGGCCAGCGGGCTGCGCCACCATCTGGCCCACGTCCAGGTCGTCGACGCGGCCGACGTACCTCGGTTCGCCGCGCTCGAGGTCACCGCCAACATCCAGCCGCTGTGGGCGTGCCTGGACGAGGCGGTGGAGGTGCTGACCCTGCCGTTCCTGGCACCGGCTGCCCGCGACCAGCAGTACGTGTTCGGGTCGCTGCTGCGTACGGGTGCCCGGATCGCGTGCGGCAGCGACTGGCCGGTCTCCGACCCGGCGCCGCTGCTCGGCATGCACGTCGCGGTCAACCGCCGCTCCCCCGACCAGCCCGCCGACACCGCCCCTCTGCTGCCCGAGGAGGCGCTGCCGGTCGCCGAGGCCCTAGCCGGCTACACCACCGGCACCGCCTACCTGAACCGTCTCGAAGGGTCCACGGGCCGGATCGAGACCGGGTACGCAGCCGACCTGGTCGTGGTCGACCACGACATCCTCGACGGTGACACGACCGTTCTCGCCCGGACCCGGGTGACGAACACCTACGTCGACGGTCGCGAGGTCCACCGGCGCTGAGCGCGTGCAAGACTCGTCGGCATGATCATCTTCGGGCTCAAGACCTACACGCGACTGCTGGCCACGCTCTCGCTGGTCTGTCCCCACTGCCGCCAGCAGGCGGCCCATCGCCTGTTCGAGGTCGTCAACAAGTTCACCCTCTTCTTCATCCCGCTCTTCCCCGTCAGCAAGTCGCGGCGGATGGACTGCACCTACTGCGGCTACGCCTCGAAGCTGTCCAAGGAGCAGGCGGACCAGCTCCGGTCCGCCCCACGTCCGAGCGTCGGCTGATCCTCGGCGGCTTTCACAGGAACCCCACAGCCCGGACAGGAGGTCCTCACGGATCCGGACGTCAGAGTCAGGTCAACGCACCAGACAGACGTCAAGGAGAACCGAATGAGCCGCGTACCCGAACCCGAGAACACCCCTGAAGGCCCCGCCTATGAGGGCCGCCTGCTGACCCGCCCCGAGGAGGAGGTGGTCGACCAGGGTGCCGGCTTCGACATCTCGACGCTGCTGACCCGTCGCCGGGTCCTCGGGCTCGTCGGGGTCGGGGTCGGGGCAGCCGCCCTGGCCGCCTGCGGCGCCAGCTCGTCAGGCTCGAGCTCGTCCGGCTCCTCGAGCACCTCGACCGGCGGCTCCGCCTCCAACACCTCCACGACCGCCGACGGCGAGATCCCGCAGGAGACCAACGGCCCCTACCCGGCCGACGGGACCAACGGCACCAACGTGCTGACCGAGTCCGGGATCGTACGCAGCGACATCACCTCCAGCCTCGACGGCGGCACCACGGTCGACGGTGTGCCGCTCGAGTTCACCTTCACCGTGACCGACATGGCCAACGACAACGTGCCCTTCGAGGGTGTCGCGGTCTACCTGTGGCAGTGCGACGCGCAGGGCCTCTACTCGATGTACTCCGAGGGCGTCGAGGACGAGACGTACCTCCGCGGTGTCCAGGTCGCCGACGCCAAGGGTCAGGTGACCTTCAAGACGATCGTCCCGGGCTGCTACGACGGCCGCTGGACCCACATGCACTTCGAGGTCTACCCCGACGCCGACTCGGCGACGACCGGCGACAACGCCATCGCGACCTCGCAGGTCGCCTTCCCCGAGAAGATGCTGAGCAAGGTCTACCAGGACGACGCCTACGCGGGCTCGGCCGACAACCTTGCCAAGGTCAGCCTCGAGAACGACAACGTCTTCAGCGACGGCTACGACCTCGAGATGGGCAAGTTCAGCGGCAGCCCGAGCGCCGGCTACAAGGGCTCGCTCGCCGTCGCCGTCGACACCACCACCGAGGCCTCCATGGGCGGCGCGCCCGGTGGCGGCGGTGCCCCGCCCGAGGGTGGTGACGGTGGCACCCCGCCGGAGCCTCCGACCCAGTAACTCGTCCAGACCATCATCCAGGAGATCATCATGTTGCAGAACCTCACGGGCTGGCACGCCCTCGTCATCCTCGCCATCATCCTGCTCGTCTTCGGCTCGGCGAAGCTGCCGGCCCTCGCCCGAAGCGTCGGCCAGTCCGTACGCATCCTCAAGGACGAGACCCACGACGCCGAGGCGCAGCCCGCCACGGTCGAGGCCGTGGCTGACCGCAGGGCGTCATGACCACCGCCACCGCCGCACCGGACACCCCAACGGTCACCGCCAAGGGGACCATGCCCGTCGCCGGCCACCTGCGCGAGGCGAGCAGGCGTGGGATCCGTGCGGCGGTGGCGCTCCTCGTCGGCGTGGTCGTCGGCTTCTGGCTCTCCGACCAGATCCTGGAGGTCCTGCGTTCCCCGATCGAGCAGATCGCCCAGTCCCAGGACGCCAGCCTCAACTACGACACCGTCACCGGCGCCTTCGACCTCAAGCTCAAGATCGCGCTCTTCACCGGCGTGATCGGTTCCAGCCCGATCTGGCTCGCCGAGCTCTTCGCGTACGTCACCCCCGGGCTGAACCGCCGCGAGCGGAAGTACACCTTCGGGTTCCTGGCCGCCGCGATCCCGCTCTTCGCCGCGGGATGCGCCTTCGGCTTCCTGCTCTTCCCGCACATGGTCGAGATGCTCGCCGGGTTCTCGTCGGCCGAGGACAGCACCATCCTGAACGCCGGCTACTACGTCGACTTCGTGATGAAGATGGTCCTCGCGATCGGGGTCGCGTTCGTGCTCCCGGTCTTCGTGGTGGTGCTCAACGCGCTCGGCCTGCTCCCCGCAAGCACCCTGCGGCGCGGCTGGCGCGCCATCGTGGTCGTCATCGTGCTGTTCAGCGCGCTGGTGACACCGGCTGCCGACGTGCTGTCGATGTTCCTCGTCGCCGCGCCGATGTCGGCCCTGTTCGCCGCCGCCGTCTTCATCACCCACCTGCACGACCGCCGACTGATCAGGAGCCAGCCATGTTCGGCCTGACCTTCGAGAAGCTCTTCCTGGTCGCGATCGTCGCCGGCCTCGTGATCGGCCCCCAGCGGCTCCCGATCTACACCCACCGGCTCGCCGAGCTGATCCGCTCGGTCCGAGGCTTCATCGACGCGTCCAAGGCGCGGGCGGACCTCGAAACCCTGGACGTACGCCAGTACGACCCGCGCCTGATCGTGCGGAAGGCACTCCCCGAGCCGGCGACCGCGCAGCCTGCAGACGAGGCTGACCTGGAGGAACAAGCAAGCCGCGTACGTCCCGGACAGAAGTATCTGGTCACCGGCGGCTCCGCCCATCCTCGCCGGATCCTGATCGACTCTCTGCCGGTGGACGACCCCCGCCGCCTCGCCGCCCACGTCCCACCTGCGGCCGCGGACGACGAGACCGAGCTCCTCCTGGCTGAGGTCGACCGCCTCGTGGAGGAGTCCGCCCAACCCCCGACTCGGCGCTGATGTCCCACCAGCGCCGAGTCGGCTGCGCCCTACCCTGATCGGGTGAACGACGCCCAGAAGCCGAAGGAACCGGCCGGCGACGCCGCGGCGCGCGGGACGCGTCGACGGGAGCGAACCCGCGCCCGGGTACTCGACGCCGCCGAGCAGTTGTTGTCGCAGCATGCCCCTGAGGAGATCCGGATCGAGGACGTCGCCGCCCTGGCGGGGATCTCTCCGGCCTCGGTCTATGTGCACTTCGGCACCAAGGACGGGCTGATGGCAGCCGTCACCGAGCGAGTGCTCACGGTCGCCACCGAGACCCTCCGGTCGGCCTACGCCGCGCAGACGACTCCGCTCGAGCGCTTCGCCGGCGTCGGGTCGGCCTACCTGAAGCTGCTGCTGGAGCACCCGACGGTGGTGAAGTACCTGATGGTCACCGGTGAACGCGGCCCCCGGTCGGCGGTGGAGGATCTGGTCGTCGAGCGGTTCAGCGAGCTGCGGGGCGAGTTCGAGCAGAGCATCCGTGACGCGGTGGACTCCGGCGCGATCCGGAAGGTGGATCCGGAGCTGTTGTCCTACTTCCTCTTCGGATCCTGGAACGGGGTGGCTGCGCTGGCGTTGCGCCGGGACGCACTGGCGGTGGAGCCCGAGCGTGTCGAGCTGGCCGTGATCGAAGCCGGCCTGGTGCTGCTCGAGGGTCTGATCCAGGCTCCGCCTCCCGCCTGAGGGACATCGGGTCTTGGCGGAACGGGTCGAAACGAGTTAACTGGAGTCCGACTCCAAATTACTGCTCCGAAAGCGACCGGTGATGACGCAGACCGCGACACCCCCCACTCCGGGCCACGAGGCCGACGACGACACCTGGGATGCCGTGGTGGTGGGCGCCGGGCCGGGCGGCCTCACCTGCGGGGCCTACCTCGCCGCCAACGGCAAGCGGGTCCTGGTGCTCGAGGCCAACCAGGTCGTCGGCGGCAGCACCCAGGTCTTCCGCCGCGCAGGCAACAAGTTCGAGTTCGACGTCGGCACCCACTACGTCGGCGAGTGCGGCCCCGGCGGCCGGATGCAGACCGCGCTGTCCGGCCTCGCGCTGACCGAACGGATCAAGTGGCTGCGGCAGCGACCCGAGGGCCACTGCCAGGTGATGATCCCTGGCACCACCTTCCAGACGCCGACCGGCTGGGACACCTACCTCGACCGGCTCATCGCGGCCTTCCCCAGCGAGGAGGCCGGTCTGCGCCGCTGCGTACGGATCATGCGGATCATCGCCGCCGGGGAGCAGCCGCGGCTGCGCCCCTACCACCTGCTGCGCTGGGGCATCCGGCCGATCACGAAGCTGATGGACGCCTGCGGCCTGAGCACTGACGCGCAGGCCGTGATCCTCGCCGAGAACGGCGACTACACCTGGCCGCCCTACCGCACGCCCACCGCGATGCACGCCGGCTTCCTCCACCACTACCTCCAGGCCGGCGCCTACTACCCGCGCGGCGGCGGGCAGGTCATCGGCGCCCACCTCACCGACGTGATCACCGCGCACGGTGGCCGGGTGCGCACCAAGGCGCGCGTCGAGAGGATCCTCATCGAGGACGGTCGTGCGGTCGGCGTACGTCTGGCCGACGGTGAGGAGATCCGCACCGAGGTCGTCGTCTCCGCCGCGGACTTCAAGAAGACCTGGGCCGACCTGGTCGGCGACGAGCACCTGACCCGCCGCCTGCGGCGCCGGCTCGAGGACCTCGAGATGACGCTGCCGATGTTCGCGGTCTATGTCGCCCTCGACGTAGACCTGCGCGAACGAGACACGCCGCCGCTGGCGTGGGTGTGGCCCACCAACGACGTCGACGGCTACTACCGCGAGGTCGAGGCGGGACGCTGTCCTGAGCAGATGCCCGTCGGGATCAGCTGCCCCACCGCCAAGGACCCGGAGGGTACCCACTCGGCGCCGGCGGGGTACTCCACGCTCGAGCTGGTCAGCTGGGCGCCGAAGGACCACGAGTTCTGGAACGTCTCCGAGGACCCCACCGACGGAGCGTCCTACGGCCGCGACGAGCGCTACCTCCAGCTCAAGGAGCAGCTCACCCAGCGGGTGCTCGACACCGCCGAGCTGATGATCCCGGACATCCGCGAGCGGATGGTCTTCTGCGAGGCCTCCACGCCGATCACCCAGGAGCGCTTCACGTTGACCAGCGACGGCTCCTGCTACGGCATCGCGCCGCTGATCAAGAACCTCGGCCCCTTCCGGCCGCGGGTCACCACCCACATCCCCGGGCTGTTCCTCGCCGGCGCCAGCACGGAGCACATGTTCGGCATCAACGCCACGATCTGGGGCGGCATGGGCACCGCCGGTGCCGTGCTCGGTCGCGACCTCGCCGCAGAGGTACGCGACGGCGCGGTCTTCGTGGATGAGGCCGACCTGACCCCGATCACCGACGACTTCGACCCGCTCCTGGCCTCCAAACCGGGCTCGGTGATCCGTCGGGCCGCCCGGCGTCGCCCCAGGGCGACGGCCTGAGCGACCCGACGGATCGTCTAGTTGACCTTGCGCTCGCGATCACCCCAGTAGGGCTCGCGGAGCTTGAACTTCTGCAGCTTGCCGGTGGCCGTACGCGCCAGGGAGTCGCGGAACTCGACGACCGTCGGCGCCTTGTAGCCGGCGGCTCGCTCCTTGCTCCAGGCGATCAGCTCCTCCTGGGTCGCCTGCGCGCCCTCGGCGAGGACGACGAGGGCCAGGATGGTCTCTCCCCACTTCTCGCTCGGGATGCCGATGACGGCGACCTCGGCGACCGAGGGGTGCAGGAAGAGGACGTCCTCGACCTCGGCGCTCGAGACGTTCTCGCCGCCGGTGATGATGACGTCCTTGATGCGGTCGGAGATGGTGAGGTAGCCGTCGTCGCCGAGGCTGCCGCCGTCGCCGGTGTGGAACCAGCCATCGGCCAGCGCCTTCTCGGTCTCCTCCGGCTTCTCCCAGTAGCCCTCGAGCACGACGTTGGAGCGGGCCAGGACCTCCTTGTCGGGCGAGATGTCGAGGCTCACCCCGATCGCGGGCGCGCCGGCGCGGGTCAGCTTCGCGGCGCGCTCCATCGGGTCGAGGTCGTCCCACTCGGCACGGGTGCGGTTGATGGTCAGCAGCGGCGAGGTCTCGGTGAGGCCGTAGATCTGGATGAACTCCCAGCCGAGCTCCTCCTGGACGCGGACGACCGTCTTCGTGGGCGGCGGCGCACCGGCCATGATGATCCGGACCCTGTCCCGTCCGGGGATCTCGCCCTCGGTGGCCTGCCACTGCGGGAGCGCGTCGAGCACGGCGGCCGCCACCGCGGGGGCGGCGCACATGTAGGTGACTCCGTGGTCGCGTACGCGGCGCAGGATCTCCATCCCGTCGACCTTGCGCAGCACGATGTGCTTGATGCCGAGGCCGGTCGCCGCGAACGGCATCCCCCAGCCGTTGGCGTGGAACATCGGCAGCGTGTGCAGGTAGACGTCGCGGTCGTTGCAGCCGGCGTGCAGCGCGAAGGTCATCGCGTTGGTCCAGATGTTGCGGTGGGTGATCTGCACGCCCTTGGGCCGGGCGGTGGTGCCGGAGGTGTAGTTGATCGCCGCGGTCGCGTTCTCGTCCGGCTCCCACGGCTTCGGCTCGACACCCTCGGCGGCGTAGAGGTTGTCGTCGTCGCCGAGCACGAAGCGGTGCTTGGCGGTCACGTCCTTGAGCGCCTCGTCGACCTCCGGGTCGACCCAGAGCACCGAGGCGCCGGACTGCTCCACGATGTAGGAGACCTCGTCGGGACGGAGCCGGAAGTTGACCGGCACCAGGATGCGGCCGTAGCCGGAGACGCCGTAGAACGCGGTCAACAGTCGCGCCGAGTTGTGGGAGACGATCGCGACCCGCTCCCCCACCCCGATGTTGAGCTCGTCCAGCTTCGCCGCCATCCGCTTGGCGAGCGACTTCATCTCGGCGTACGTCACCTCCCCGAGGGAGGCCGCCGGCTGGTCGGGCTCGTCGACGATGCCCACCCGCTCGCCGTAGACGGATGCGGCACGGTCGATGAAGTCGTTGACGCTGAACGGGACGAACACAGGCGTTACCTCCAGGTGCAAGTGGTGACCCGGATCACTGTATCGATGAGAGGTCTCTCATGGACCCCCACATCGGACAGGTGGTCAGGCACTATCGGAGGGTCATGTCCCGCACCCTGAAACTCGTCCTCCCGCTGGTCGTCCTGATGGCGGTCGGCGTCTACCTGGCCGGCTCCTTCGCCGGAGCGTCCGACAACGACCCGCCGCCGCGCGAGCCCGTCGTGCTGCCCTCGGAGAGCGTCTCGCCCTCCTCGCCCGGATCTCCGGGCTCCTCATCGAGCACGGATCCCTCGGGGGTCCCGGTCGTCACCCCTGGTCCCGTCGACGATGATGATGACGACGACGATGACCGCGACGACCGCCATGACGACGACTGACCCTCAGCCACCCGGGGCCACACCGACCCCGCGGCGCCGGGGGCTGTCCGTGCGCGCCCGGATCACCGCCTCGGTCGCTCTGCTGGTCACCCTCGCCCTGGCCGGCGCCGGGCTCATCGTCTACGTCGTCGAGCTCAGCCGGGTCGACGCTGCGACCACACGCGAGATGGAGCAGGAGCTCGACGAGTTCTCCAGGCTGCGCACCGAGGGCATCGATCCCGAGACCAGGGCGCCGTACGACGTGGAGGGCCTGCTGCGGACGTTCCTGAGCCGCAACGTGCCCGACGACGACGAGCTCCTCGTCGCCTGGGTCGACGGCCGGCCGCGCGCGCACTTCCCCGAGGACCCGCTGGTCGAATCGCCACGGTTCCGCAGCGCCGTACGCGAACTGGTCCGCGACGGTGGCACGACCTACCTCGACACCGCCGACGGCGAGGTACGCATCACCAGCCAGCCGGTGCGGCAGGACAACGCCCAGGGCACCACCGAGGGTGCCCTCCTGGTCGTCTCCTACCTCGACGAGGACCGTGCCGAGCTGCGCAGCACCATGCGGACCTACACGATCGTGGCCGCCCTCCTCGCCCTGCTCGTCACCGTGGTCGCGGCCTGGCAGTCCGGGCGGCTGCTGGCCCCGCTGACCAGGCTCCGGCAGGCGACCGGCGCGGTCAACGCCAGCGACCTCTCCGCCCGGCTGCCCGAGTCGGGCAACGACGACATCTCGGCTCTGACCAGGAACTTCAACGACATGCTGGCCCGCCTGGAACAGGCGTTCACCGACCAGCGCCAGTTCCTCGACGACGCCGGTCACGAGCTGCGTACGCCGCTGACGATCATCGGCGGCCACCTCGAGCTCCTCGACGAGTCCGACCCGGCCGAGGTCGAGCAGACGCGGCGGCTGGCGCTCGACGAGGTCGACCGGATGAGCCGTCTGGTCGGCGACCTGATCCTGCTGGCCAAGCACGACCGGCCCGACTTCCTCACCCTGGAGGAGGTCGACGTCGACACCCTCACCGAGGACATCCTGGCCAAGGCCAGCGCCCTGGCCGACCGCGACTGGCACCTCGACGCGGCCACTCCCGGCACCTGGCGCCTGGACCCGCAGCGGGTCACCCAGGCGATGCTGCAGCTGTGCGACAACGCCGCCGGGCACACCGCGCCCGGCGACCGGATCGCGATCGGCTCGGCGACCGTCGACGGCAGCCTGCGCCTGTGGGTGCGCGACACCGGACCGGGTGTGCCGGCCGAGGACCGGGACCGGATCTTCGATCGGTTCGCCCGCGGCGCCGAGACCGGTTCGGGCGACCGGCCGGGACTCGGGCTCGGCCTCGCCATCGTCTCCGCGATCGCCACCGCCCACGGCGGCACCGTGGGCGTCGAGGACGCTCGACCCGGCGCCCGCTTCACGATCACCCTGCCCGCACGCACCGAAGGAGAGGCATGGCCCGCATCCTGATCGTCGAGGACGAGGACCGCATCGCGGCCTTTCTCGCCAAGGGCCTGAGCGCCGACGGCCACCAGGTCAGCACCGTCGCCGACGGGCTCGAGGGGCTCGAGGAGGCGCTCAGCGGCGCCTTCGACCTGATGGTGCTCGACATCGGTCTGCCGACCATCGACGGCTTCGATGTACTCGACCAGCTCCGCGCCCAGGGCTCCCGGATGCCGGTCGTCGTGCTGACCGCCCGCGACTCGGTGCACGACACCGTCTCCGCGCTCGAGGGCGGCGCCGACGACTACCTCGCCAAGCCGTTCCGCTTCGCCGAGCTGCGGGCCCGGATCAACGTACGCCTGCGGCAGCAGGACAACACCGACGCCGAGGTGGGCGAGCTCCGCTCCGGTTCGGTGGGTCTGGACCTGCGTACGCGGCGACTGCGCGTCGACGGGCGCGAGAGCGACCTCTCGGCGCGGGAGTTCGCGCTGGCGGAGGTGCTGCTGCGGCACCCCGGGCAGGTGCTGTCGAGGGCGCAGCTGCTCGACCTGGCCTGGGGCATGGACTTCGACCCGGGCTCCAACGTCGTCGACGTCTACGTCGGCTACCTGCGCAAGAAGCTGGGCTCGGCCCGGGTCGAGACCGTGCGCGGCATGGGTTACCGCTTCCAGCCCTGATCCCGGCACCGGGAACGGTTGAGGGCCCGGCAGGCGCCGGGCCCTCAACCGCAGGGGATGGGAGAAGGGTCAGTGGATCCGCAGGCCACCCAGCGAGGCTCGCGGGAGCCGTTCCAGGGCGGGCGAGACGGTCTCGGCGATCTCCGCCGGGGCCGGTCGGTCACCGGCGGCCGGGGCGAGGCACGCCTCGACGACCTTGACGACCTCGGGCGGCGTACGCCTGGGGAGGTCGCCGGGGCCGGAGACGAGCTGCGGGTAGCGCTCGGTGCGGTCAGCGGCCGACGGGTCGCCATGGGGGAACGGCCGCTCGCCGGTGACGGCGTGGAAGAGGGTCGCGCCCAGAGCCCAGACGTCGCTGGCGGGGCCGACCTCGCCGCGCTCGCCGGGCAGGCACTGCTCGGGCGCCATGTAGGCGTCGGTGCCGATCTCGTGGCGCAGCGCGGCCGCCGCGGCGATCGGCCGGGCCACGGAGAGGTCGATCAGCCGGGCCGGCGAGCCCATGATCAGGTTGCTCGGCTTGACGTCGAGGTGCACCCAGCCCGAGCGGCGCAGGTAGTGCAGCGCCGAGGCGAGGTCGAGCGCCAGCGGCAGGTACTGCTGCTCCGGCAGGCGCCCGTGGCGGCGGATCAGCGTCGAGAGCCGGGGGCCCTCGACGTGCTCCATCACGACGTAGGGGCGCTCGCCGTCGAGGTCCTCGCGCAGGCCGCGGACGAGGACGGGGTGACGCAGCTGCGTCAGTGCGTCGGTCTCGCGCCGCAGCGCGTTGCGGCTGGTCTCGCTCTCGATCAGGTTCGGTCGCAGGACCTTGGCGACGACCGGCCCGTAGGTGATCTCGTCGAAGGCCAGGTAGGCCTCGTACGACGAGCCGCCCCCGAGCAGCCGCATCGCGGTCAGCTCGGGGGTGATCGCGTCACCCTGGACCAGGCCCCAGGTGTCGGTCATCGTCGACTCAGCCCTGGGTCCGGTCGTTGGTGTTGTCGTTCCGCGTGTTGTCCTTGGTGTTGTCCTTGGTGTTGTCCTTGGTGTTGTCCTTGGTGTTGTCCTTGGTGTTGTCCTTGGTGTTGTCCTTGGTGTTGTCGTCCTTGGTCTGGTCGTCGCGGGTGACCTTGTCGCGGGTGTTGTCGCGGGTGTTGTCCTTGGTCGCCCGGGTCACACCGGTGCCGTTGGTCGCGGTGTCGTTGCCGGCGGCGTCGCGGGTGACGTCGTCGGCGTCGTTGTCGTCGTCATCGTCGACGGTGTTCACCTGGGTGCTGGACTTCTCCTCGCGCTTGGCATAGCCGTCGTCATCGACAGCGGCAGCGCTCTGGTAGCTGAACACAGCGGCCGCGACCACGCCGACCAGGCCGGTCCCCAGGATCATCGGAAGCTTCTTCATCATTCGTCCCTTCAGGTTCTGCCCCGGGTGTTCCCGGCGCCATGCAAGAACCATCTCGACCCGCGGTGAGGTGATCGTGAGATGACCATGAGAGCTCTCTCATCCGCGAGCCGGTTCGGGTCCTGGGGCCGGTGGTGATAGGAACGTCCCGTGCAAAGCAGCGAGCGGCGCGAGATCGCGCTCAAGGTCGGTGTACTGCTGCTGGTCGGGGTGCTGATCTCCGTCGCCGGGTACGGCTACTCACGCTCGCGCTTCCGCGAGCACGCCATCGAGCAGTCCGAGACGGCCGCCAGCCAGTTCGCGCGGACCACGAGCTGGACCACGGTCGAGGCGAAGCCGGAGCTGGTGGCGCAGTGGGCGCGGGCCTGTCCCTCGGTCCAGACCCCGCCCACCGAGAAGACGGCTGACGCGCGCGGTCACCTGGAGAAGGTGCGCATCACCTCCACCGATCTCACCGAGAACGGCGCCACGGTGGAGCTGACCCCGGACGGCGGTCAGTCGGTGTTCACCCTGGTCGTAGACCGCTCCGGGGAGGGCAAGGACGAGGAGTGGCACGTCACCGAGGTGACCTGCGCGGCCGGCTGAGCCTGGGCCGTGTCAGATCTCTCGCCGGTGGGTACCACACCGGTATGGACACCGCTGGATTCACCAACCTGTTGACCCGACCCGGGCCGTACGCCACCGTGCTGGCCGATGTCAGCCAGGATGCGGAGAACGCGGCCCACGCCAAGGAGCTGCGGGTGCGAGCCGCCTGTGAGGAGCTCTCCGCCCAGGGGGCTCCCCCGGGCGTCGTCGCGCAGGTCTCCGACCGGCTGGCGGCGAACGTGCACCAGCCGGCCCCGCTCGCGCGGGTGGTCGTCGCGACGCCCGAGGGGATCGCCTACGACGAGGTCGCCACTGCCGAGGTCCCGAACCCGGTCGCGACCTGGGACGCGCTGCCCGACCTCGGCTCCTGGATAGCCGCGCGCGAGACCTCGATGCCGTTCGTGCTGGTCCTGGCCGACCACACCGGCGGCGACATCTCGCTGTGGGACTCCGGACTGCCGCAGCCCACGAGCAGGACAACCGTGGAGGGCGACGAGCTCGAGCACGTCCACAAGGTCCAGGACAACGTCGGCTGGGCGGCCTTCCGCATGCAGCAGACCACCGACAACGTCTGGCGCCACAACGCCGACAAGGTCGCCGAGGAGGTGACCAGGCTGGTCCGTGACCACGGCCACGAGCTCGTGCTCATCGGCGGTGACCCGACCACGCTGGGCAGGCTGCGCGAGGGTCTCGCCGGCCTTCGCGCCGAGGTGGTCGAGCTGGCGAGCGGGCAACGCGCCGAGGACGGCGGCGACCAGGCTCGCGACGACGCGATCCGCAGCGCCCTGCTGGACCGGGTCGTGCGCCGCCGCACCGAACTGGTCGGGCGGCTCGAGAAGGCCTGGGGCCGTGGCGAGCGCGCCGCCACCGGCGTACGCGACGTCGCGGACGCCTTCGTCACCGGCCGTGTGGAGACCCTGCTGATCGACCCCGGCGCGCTGGAGGGGCGCATGCTCGACCCTGCCGACCATCCCGGTCTCACCTTCGGCGAGGCGCCGGTCTCCGGTCCGGTCGAGGCCGGCGAGGCACTCGTCGCCGCTGCGGTCCTCACCGATGCGGAGGTGTGCGTCCTGCCCTCCAGCCTGCTCGGCGACGCACCCGTCGCCGCGCTGCTGCGCTGGGCCTGACCCGGCCGACTCGACCCCGGCTCAGCGGCGCCAGGCCCTGAGCCGGTCCGGCTCGGGGTCGGGGGACTCCGTGGCCGCCCAGACCTTGCGCCACTCGGCGATCTCCTCACCGGCGGGGTCGGGCGTGCGCTCCTCGGCAGCGCGGCGCATCGAGGCGTACCAGTCCGTGGCGTCCTCATCCAGCAGCCTCGCCACCGCCGTCCGGATCCGGGGCGCGAACTCGCGGATCGACTCGCCCTCGGCCGGGCGGAGCGGCTCCCCGAAGCGTACGGTCAGCTGACGGCGGCCACCGGACTTGTCCTTGCCGGGCCAGTTCACCCCGCGCGGCATCGCCGCGTAGGTGCCGCGGTGGGCGATCGGGACGACGGGGACGCCGTACTCGATGGCCAGGTAGGCGGCGCCGGACCGGAACCGGCCGACGGTGCCGTCCTTGGACCGGGTGCCCTCCGGGAAGACGACCAGCGACCAGCCGTCGGCGAGCACCTCACCGGGCGCATTCGCGAGCGCGCCCCCACGACGGTCGATCGGCAGCGTGTTGAAGACCAGTGAGGAGCCCACCGCCCGCCACCAGGTGTCGAAGAAGTAGTCGGCCGCGGCCGCCACCGCGGTCTTGCGTCGCCACTTGTCCGGAAGCGACAGCAGGATCAGCGGGGTGTCCAGGTGGGAGGCGTGGTTGGACACGAAGATCACCGGCCCGTCGAGGCGTTCGAGGATATCGAGGCCCTCGACCTGGGTCTTCACCTGCGACCGGAAGACCGCCTCGAGCCCGGCCTGCGCGACCTCCCTGACCGCCCGCGCGGCCGGCCTGCGCGACCACTCGTTGTCGAAGACCGTCGTCGTCGCCGGCGGCACGAACGGCTCCGCCGACCGCGGCACCTGCGCCCGGTGACCCCACCGCCAGCCCCGCTGGAAGAGCCGTACGTCGCGGGCGGTGTCTTTCCAGAAGCCACTCATGCGAACCTCCTCGCTCCCGCCGCCGCTGGTTGAGCCGCCCCCGCTGGTCGAGCCGGATTCGTGAGGAACGAACGAATCCGTGTCGAGACCAACACGGTCCCGTCCGCGCTCGAATCGACTGTGTTGGTCTCGACACGCCTCCGCCTAGCGGCTCCGGCGGCTCGACCAGCGGCGATGGCGCTCATCGCACGTCCGCCAGCAGGTGCGGAGGGTTGCGGAGGTAGGTGATCGACGGGCTCGGGCCGACCGTCGAGCTGGCCATCTCGAGCGCATCTCGCAACGTGGTGGCGCTCCGGAAGCCCATCCGCGCCGCGGCCTTGGGGTTCCCGCCGACCCAGATGACGTCGCCGAGGTGGTCGAGAGCGTGCGCGATCCAGTACCACATGTAGAACGGGTGGACGCCGTGGTAGGCGTTCGAGGTGCGGTAGAGGTGGACGTACCAGGGGTCCGTGGCGAACTGCTCCTCGAACTTCGGCCCGATCAGCGCCGGGTCGTTCGTGTCGGCCAGCACCTCCTCGTAGAAGTCGACGTAGGAGGGGTGGGTGAGGGTGTTGAAACCCTCGTCGAGCGGGTGGTAGAGGATCGCGACGCCACCCGCGCGCACGACCGGCTGGCGCAGGTAGGAGTTGAAGTAGTAGCCCAGCCCCATGCAGGCGGCCAGGATCGGGTTCATGGTCGAATTGACGTTGTAGGGGCCGAGATAGGGCACCCCCATCACCATCACGTCGGACTGCCCCTCGACCTTAACCCGCTGCTGCTGGTGGACGCGCTGCACCGTCAGCTCGTGCACCGGCTCGACGGCGCCGGCGGTGATCCCGGTCAGCCCGTAGTTGGAGCGCAGGTCGTGGAACATCTTGTGGCGCATCTTCTGCGGAGCGACCGCCAGCCCGCGGCGCAGGCCGAGCACCGTCGCCTGGTCGCGCAGCGACCACTCCCACTCGCGCTTGAGCAGCGTGTCGTACGGCTTCCCGAACACCTCGTTGTCGAGCGTCGTCTCGATCTGGAAGACCTTGACGTGCTCGCCGATCAGCCGGCCCATCCGCCAGGCCGAGGAGTGCATCTCGGAGTGCTTGTGGTCCATGAACGAGCGCGAGTGCACCATCGTCTTGGCGTTGTGGTGGTGCTTGATCGACTTGTAGGAGGCCAGCCCGATGCCGACCGACTTGTGGCCGCCGTCCATCGCGACGAGGTTCACGTTGACGTAGATCAGCAGGTCGGAGGTGGCCGCCCGCTTGTTGATCTCGACGTCCTCGCCCTTCTCGGTGACGCCCATGTGCTCGAGGTTGGCGCGGTCCTCGGCGTCATGGTTGTAGAGCAGCCCCTGCGGCGCGAAGCTGCGAAAGACGCGCTCGCCGACGATGTGCTTCATCTCGGCGTCGGTCATCCGGCGGTGCAGGGCCAGCGCGGCGATGATCTCGACGTCGTCGACGCCCTTCTCGGCCGCGATCGTGAGCACCTGCTCGATGATCCGGCCCCGGATGTCGGGCGCCTTCATGGTCGGCAGCGGCAGCGAGAGGTCGTCGAAGGCGATCGTCAGCCGCATCCCCGGGAACATCAGCTCCCGCAACGGCTCGGAGTCGACCGGGTTCTCCAGCGACTCCCGGATCGCCGCGTCCACATCCGGCACCGTCGGCAGCGACTCGGGCGGGTAGACCACACGGGTGCCCTGCGGGAACTCCTCGAGCCGGAACCCGAGCCCCTCGTGGACGAGCAGGGGCGGCGTACGGTCGTCGACCTCCAGCACAAAGCCTGGGCGTGTCATCGATGACTCTCCTTCTTCAAGACGGCTGTGCTCAGCTGGTCCGGCTGGGGTCGAACGCCACCTTGACGGTGCCGAGCCGACCGGCTGAGTGGGCATGGTCGAGGGCCTCGCGCCAGCGGTGGAGCGGGTAGGGCGCGACGGTCTTGGCCAGACGACACATGGCATCGTGGCCGACCAGGTCGAGGGCGGTGGCGAAGTCGCCGGAGCCCCGCGAGGAGGCGTACGTCCCGACGACCTCGAGCTCCCGGAACCAGGCCGCGGACAGATCGGCGGAGGCCGGCATGCCGGAGAGCACCACGCGTCCGCCCGCGCGGGTGGCGTGCAGACATGTCTGCAGCGACTCCTTCGAGCCGACCGCGTCGACGGTGACGTCCACGCCGCCGAGCAGGTAGGGCGAGGAGAGCATCTCCGGCTCGAGCATGAACGCGCTGGTCGCGCGCCTGATCCTGCGCAGCGTCTCCGACGGCGCGACGACCTCGGTGGCGCCGAACTCCAGCGCCAGCTCGCGCTGGTGAGCGTGCTTGGCGACGACCAGGATCTCGCCGGCGTCGGTGAGCTCGCGCAGGGCCAGCGTGGCCAGCAGCCCGACCGCCCCTGCCCCCGAGACGAGCACCCGATCACCGGGCTTGACCGCGGCTCTTCGCGCCGTGTGGACCGCACAGGCGACCGGCTCGGCGAGCAGCGCCTGCTCGTCGGAGTAGCCGTCGGGGACCACGTGGAGCTGGGAGCGGTGCACCGAGAGCTGCTGCGACCAGCCGCCACCTGTGTCGTGACAGAACCCGGTCTGCAGTCCCGAGGAGATGTCGCCGACGGTGATCCGGGAGCACCGGTTGGTCTCGCCCCGCGCACACGCCTCGCACGCGTCCAGCCCGCGTGCGGCGCAGGTCAGGACCGGGTCGACGACCACGCGGGTCCCGGCCGCCAGGTCGCCGCAGGGGTCGAGCAGCTCGCCCACGATCTCGTGGCCGGGCACGAACGGCAGGCTGACCAGCGGCTGGAAGTAGAGGCTCGTCCTCCCCGACAGCATCCCGAGGTCGGACCCGCAGATCCCGGCCAGCGACACCTTCAGCCGCGCCCACCCCTCGTGCTCGACCTTCGGCGGGTCGAGCGTCACCATCCGCAGCGGCGCCGCCGCCCCGGTCAGCAGCAGCGGCAGGTGCCGCCCGGCCACCTTCCCGACCGCCGTCTTGGCGACGCTGCGGTACATCTCGAGCGCAAGCATCACTGCCTCCCCGCCGGGTCGAGCGTCCGGCTCGCGTGGCCCGGCGACTCCCAGTCGACGATGGTCCAGTGCGCCTTCTTGGCGTGCCGGAAGAGAGGTACGTCGGGCCGGACCGCGACTGGATGCCCGACCGCCGCGAGCAGCGGGAGGTCGGAGTGGGAGTCGGCGTAGGCGAAGCTGTCGGACGGCGAGATGCCCTCGCGGCGCGACCACTCGCGCACGAACGCCCCGCGCGACTCCCCGACCAGCGGCGAGGCAGCCATGTGACCGGTGCAGAACCCACGGTCGTCGACGGCCAGGTCGGCCGCCTCGATGTGGTCGAAGAGCGGCATCAGCGGCCGGGTCAGCGGCCGGATCGCGCCGGTGACCAGCACCGTCACGTGCCCCGCCGCACGGTGCTCCCGGATCCGCCGGACCGCGTCCGGCGCCAGTCGCCCGAGGATGTGCGTGGCCAGGTGCTCGTCGACGATCTGGTCGAGCTCGGAGAGCCGGGCGCCGGCGTACTCCTTGTAGACCGTACGCAGCAGCGTGCCGCGCTCGGTGCGGTCCGCCCACACGTAGCCGGGCACCTTGCTCGCCATCCGGGCGATCTCGGCCGCCTTCTGGGTGCCGGAGAGCTCACCGAGCCGCAGCCACAAGTAGGTCTCGATCACGTTGGAGGACATCAGGGTGCCGTCGAGGTCGAAGAAGGCGGCGACCCGCGTCTCCTGGGGGTCTGAACGGAGTGGCCCCGAGCTTGTCGAGATCCGCGGCAGCCGGCCGGAGTCCGGCCTCTTCCGCAGCTTGCGCAGCTCGTCGAGCTCACGGACCGGCTTGGTCACCGAGGGCACGTGGATGTCGTGGAGGTATTCGTGCCAGTCGATCACGCCGGTGTCGAAGGCGAAGGTCTCCTGGTCGGCCGGCGACAGCGACCGATAGAGCGCGAGCGTGTTCTCGTCGACGAAGCGCAGGTCGGCCTGGGCGTACTCCTTGTAGAGGTCCAGATAGCGGCGCAGGAACTGCAGCCGCCGGCCCTGCCGGTCGAGGTCGCGCGCCCAGCTGCGGGTGCGGTCGCTGCGCGGAGCCATCCCGAGCAGTCTGTCGGCGATCTTGTGGACCCTCTCCCCGGTCACCATCATCCGCTCGACCGAGGCCCCGCCCGGGAACGTCCACTCCGGCAGCCGGGCCGCGCCGCGGTCACCGGCCGCGAACGGCTCCTTGGAGAAGTAGGCCCGCACGGTCTCGTAGAGCATCCCGAAGGTCACCGGGTTGCGGTCGCCGGAGGCGAGATGGAAGTACGCCGGCTCGCCGTGCTCGGGCGGGTGGGCCAGGCACGCCACGATCGAGGCGACGACGTGGTCGACCGGCACGATGTCGACGGGGGTGTCCGCGGCCGCCGGGAAGAGCGGAAGCTCGCCGCGACCGTAGGCGAGGATCAGCGGCTCGGCCATCTTGAAGCCCTCGATCCAGCCCGGATAGGGGCGGGAGACAGCCGACTCGATGATCGCCGGGCGGAAGACCGTGGCCCGGTTCCCCGCTGCGGCGTGGGCTTCGACCACCCGCTCGCCCAGGGCCTTGGTGAACGTGTAGGCGTCGGTCCAGCCCAGCGACCGCGCCCGCTCGGTGCCGAGGCGTACGAGCTCGTCCTTCACCCACTTCTTGCGCGCCTCCTCGGCGGCAGCGGCGGCCGTCATCAGACCTGCCCGACCGTGCTCGCGCTCGGCCTGCTTGCGCAGCTTGGAGATCACCTCGACGCCGCGCGAGCGCTCCTCTACGGCCGCGCGCTGCGCCAGCCCCCAGGCCAGCTCGGCGTCCACGTCGACGGAGTGGTCGACCGACCCCTCGGGGATGTGCCCCCTTCGCCGCCCGGACACATATGCGGTGGAGACGTGCAGGTAGTGGATGTCGCGCCCGGTCTCCTCGACCCGCTTGAGCAGCTCGCGGACACCGACGACGTTGGTGACGAAGCCTTCGTCGACCGGCGGATCGAAGGACACGTCGCCCGCGGAGTGCACCACGGCGTCGAGATCCTCCGGCAGCGCCGGCGGAGCGGAGAGATCGCCCTCGACGACGTTCACCTGCGCATCGGAGACAGCCTCGAAGATCGGCTTGGTCAGCATCTTCGCGATCCGGTCCGCCCCCGACGTCGACCCCTTCGGCCGGACCAGGACGCTGAGACGTACGTCAGGCACCTCGGTCAGGATCAGATGCAGCAGCGCCTCGCCGACGAACCCGGTCACTCCCGTGAGCAGCACGTGCTGCCCCGCGAGCCGCTCCCGAATGGAGGCCCGGGTGTCGTCGTGAAGATGGTTTCCCTGCGCCAGGTCAGAGGTCACGGATGCGATTGTGCCCGGTCGAGGCAACCCCCGTGACTCCTTTTCCGGGCTCGACCTGAGAAACTGCGTAGAACCCCCGAAACCCCGAGGAGCCGTACGTGTCGAGGAAGCTGCTGAGCATCGCAGCCGTCCTCTCGGCGACCGCTCTCGCCGGTTGCGGCTCCGGGGAACCCACCACCAGCAGCCCTGGCCCGAGCCCCTCGACCGCGTCTCCTCTCGTGGCCTCCGGCCCCTGTCTCTTCGAGCCCCGTCAGGTCGCCAGCGCCATCCCCGGCACCTGGTCGCATACCGCCGACGAGGACGTATGCACCTACACCAGCGACCGGGGCGCGATCTTCGTGACAACCTTGGTCGACACCTCCGTCTCTGCTGGGCTTTCCGCTAGTCGGGAAGACTGCATCTCATCGCCTGCGCCTGTTGAGATCGGATCCCGGGCGTTCGTCTGCATTGAGTCGCACGATGATGGGGATCTTGTCGTCGGGAATGTTGCTGTTGACAATCGGCTTTGGTCGCTTGTCATCGTTCCTGATCAGGGGGTTCACGATGCTGAGCTCGGGGCTATGGGGCGACTTGTTGAGATGGTCGCCGACTGAGCTCCGCTGGTCGAGCCGCTCCGCCCCGCTGGTCCAGCCCGCTCCGCCCCGCTGGTCCAGCCCGCTCCGCCCCGCTGGTCCAGCCCGCTCCGCCCCGCTGGTCCAGCCCGCTCCGCCCCGCTGGTGGAGCCGTCCCGCTCCGCTGGTCGAGCCGCCGGAGCCGCTAGGCGGAGGCGTGTCGAGACCAACACGGTTCGCTTCCTCGGGAAAGCTCGCTTAGGCGAGCGTGTCTTAGTTGAGTCCCCGATAGTGGTGTAGCGCGGTCGCCCAGGTCGTTGCCGGCGTGTACGTCGGACGACGGTGCGGCCACCGCGTGATCCTTCGAGTT
>NZ_JBHXNY010000053.1:0-24803 GCF_042719275.1 Nocardioides sp. NPDC058538
CAACACCCTTACCATGGCCTTCGGCGAAGAACGCCTGGGTCTGAACTGAACACAAGCAAGCCGATGATCAGTTACACAAAGTTCCTGACACTCCCTTGATGATCGGTTTTCGATCCCTCGGGCGCTGGCGTCCGGAGGCATTGCTTGAGGCGGCTGATCGTCTCGAGGGAGGTCGCGCTGTTCCCCACTTCGGTCATCTGTACGACGTGCCCATGGTCGTTGACGCGCTTCGTCATACCGCTGCACAGGTGGCGGTGGCGCGAACCCGAGCCATCGACACTGCAGATCAGATCTTCGCTCAAGGCTGGGGGTTCACCGCTGCCAGGAACGAGGTCGTCATCCGAGAGTCGGTTGTCACTGTGGTCACCTACGAGGAACTTGACCGCATCGAGGACCTGATGGGCGAGTACGGGGTCGCCATGGCCTCCGCGCTCACCGACGTCGAGATCGCCCTCGATGAGCTGTACGCCGTCATCGAGGCCGCACGACGGGACCCCAACGCTCGTGCCCGGCCCCGGATGCAGCGCTCTCTGCGCCCCGTCTCCGGTGGTCGAGGTTGTCGAGATCGCCGCCGTGATCCGTGGTCATGGTGCTGGGATCGATGATTTACTAAGGCTCACAGTGGCGCCGGTGGGGTGCGCCGGATTCGGGAGGCTCGGACATGGGTGAAGGCTACGAGGTCAGTGCGGATGCTGAGAAGCTTGATGCCGTACGCAACCGGTTGGAGAAGCAGCGCGAGAATGTGCAAGCCATCGAGCTGACCGCGCCGGCGGGGTCCATGTTCGGTCTGTCCCCCAAGGGCCAGTGGCTCGAGGACGTGGTCAACCGTGGCCACAAGAACATCGGCCGCTCCCTGAAAGAGACCGCTCAGGGCTTGGAGAAGACCAGCGACGGCATCCACGACGCCATGGTCGAGATCGAGGGCGCTGACGTCGACGCTCAGATCGCGATGAACAAGATCGCCGATGCCCTCGCCATCATGAGCAACCCGCTGGTCATCTTCGGTAAGAAGAACATCCCCTTCTGACCGAGGCATCGCGGCGGGCTCAGATGAGTTCGAAGGTTTCCATCACTGGGTCGGTCAGGTCATTCGCGCCTGCGCGGTCCAGGTCCCCCTTGCCGAACTGCCAGACGACCCCGACAGTGCTCTCACCGTCTGCCGTCACACCCAAGTACTCGTCGTCCCAGGTCTGCGCGGTCTCCCATTGGACGTGGGCGAGGAGGACGCCGTTGACGGTGACGTCAGGCAGCCGTTTGACGTGACTGAGATTGGGATCGCTCTGGTAGTTCTTGAGCCGTTGCTCTGCAAGGCCATTGATACTGGCCTCGACGTCTGGATCACCGTTGTGGACGCCTGCGACCAACGACCCACCACCTGGGGAAAATCCAAGCTCATCCTTCGGGGCAGCGATGCCGACGCCCGTGGCTGTTGGATTGAGAACGGACCAGTCGGCAGGCACATGAAGGCGAGCCACATCGATCTTGGCTTCCTGCCAGCCAGAGAGCGTGGCGTCGCCGCTCCCCGAACCATCTGACTGGTTGGTGCCCGATTCTGAGACCGTTGGGTCACCGGAAGGGTCTGGGTTTTGGGATCCGCAACTGGCCAGGGTGAGGGTCGTTGCCACCACGAGGCCACTGATGCCGAGCATCCGAGAGGTCGTCATGGGAGGTGACTGTAGAGGATCCGCCCAGACGATCTGGCGCAACAAGCATCGGTGAGGGATGCTTTACCCATCAGGGCCGTGCGGGGTGGCTCACCGTACCTCTCGGGAGGAACCCGATGAACCAGCCGGCAGTCGATGCGAGCGGAAAAGTAAAAGGCCCTTGGATGCGGCGCCTGGATCTCTACGTGGCTTCCGGGGCTCCCGACGCGATCGCTGCGATGCTGGACGGTTGGCGCCGAGCGGGTTACGGGTTCAACGATGCTGGAAAGTCACTCACAGATGAAGCCCCGATTGTGGAGGAGGGCTTCTCTGAGACGTCCATGTCGGGCCGTGCCGCAAGAGGCGACATGCAACAGTCCGGTTCCGAGGTGGAGAAGAAGTACACCGTGGTCTCCGAGGCCGAGGTAGCCCTGACGGCCGTGCAGTTCCAGGTCAAGGAGGCGATGAAAGACCACATCGCGCTGTCAGCGACGTTGCCTTCGTCGCATGACCCGGTGAACACGTCGGACTTTGACACCGAGGTCAAGCCGGGCGAGGTCAACGAGCGTCAGGCTTCGGAGGGCCGAGCGGCGTTGCAGCAGGCCCAGGCCGAGCATGCGGCGCGTGAGCGTGCGATTGCGCATGCCGAGACGGTCGCGGCGGCTCGGATCAGGGACTATGACACCTCGGTGGACGAGGCGGAGCCCAAGGTGCGGGCTCTCTATGACGATGGCAGTGGCCAGTCGAATGCGCCGTCGAACCCGGCTTCGACACCGACCACGGTTCCGGGGTCGGCGAGTGCGATCGCGGCTTCTCGTGCGCGGATGGCGAAGTACAACCCGGGGGTGAGTTATGCCGAGGGTGATGGCCATGACTTGATCCGGAGGGAGAAGGAGTTCATCGCGGCTGAGGAGGAGAAGAACGAGCCGGAGTGGACGGGCGCTGAGTGGGTCAACGCCGACGGTTCACCGGCCCCGGCTACCTCGTACGCATCGATAGAGACTGCAGAGGGCCTGGCTCCACTGGCCGGTGGCACCAGCGGTGCGGTGGCGCTCGGTGTCGGACTCGGTGGAGCCATCCTGGCCGGTGGGGTCGCGAAAGCGATCGCCGGCAGGTTCGCCGCTCCTGGTTCGGCGGCGGGCAATGCACAGGCTGGGAAGGCCTCGGCCACCTCGCCGAGGACCGCTGGCGGGGCGCGTGGGTCCGGGGCGACCGCGGGCAAGAAGCTCACTGGCGCGGGCGGTCGTGGCATGGGCGGTGCTGGCAGCCGCGCGGGCGGCAGGGGCGGCCCGGCCGGTGCTGGCAGTCGTGCTGGCGCGAAGGGCGCGGGTGCGGCGGGCCGTGGTGCCGGCAGGAAGAGGGACGACAGGACGGGCAGCCAGGACCAGGACTGGCAGGCTGACTACACCGATGACTGGACCGACCCCAACTACCGGGTCTGGGATCCCAAGACCGATGGCGGTCGGCCGCCGGCTGAGCAGAACAGTAAGAAAGAGGGCGACGAGCGCTGAGGGCATCCTCACGGCGGGTGGAGCTGTAGAGCTTGCGAATTGGCATGTTTAGGGCGCCGGAATCGGGGTATGAGTGTGGTGACACCACTCACCAAGATCTCGGGGGCACCGCATGAACGTGCAGATCATCAGATCGGACGTGGAGACGTCGGCTAGGTCGATCAAGTCGGCTGCTGATCAGGTGGCGAAGATCGACTTCGGCTCGCCGCTTGCGAAGATCGCGCGCGCAATGACTGGCGGGGTGTCCCCTGGGGCCGCCAACGGTCTCAAGGGCGAGTGGAAGGGTGATCAGGACAGGTGGGTCAAGGCCGCGAACGGCCACCACGCCCGGACTTTGGATGATGCCAACCGGATCGTGGAGACCGACGACACCATCGCCCACCAGGGCTCGGCACAGGTGAACGGGCTCAACCAGCGCGGCCCGGCTCACCTGCCGAGGCGGATGGGTGGACCGCTCTGATGGCGATCACCTACGAGCAGCTGCAGGGCTGGGAGCCTGGTGATCTGGAGGCTGCGGCCGAGGAGCTCAATGGCTCCGTACGCAAGAAGCTCAATGACCAACAGGACGAGATGGACGCGGGCAAGGTCCCCGGGTCGTGGGTCGGGGTCTCCGCGGATGCAGCGACGCTCCGCCATGACAAGCTGACCGAGGGGCTCAACGACATGGCGGCCCCGGTCGCAGAGGTCATCAACGTCCTCGACCAGGTCGCGCCGCAGGTCAAGTCGGCTAAGGCGGCCGCGAAGTCGGCTTATGAGGCGATCACAGGCAAGCGCTACAAGGTCGAGGTCGCAACCAGCGCGACGGTAGCGACCTCCCCGCCGGCCAAGGCTGATGAGGACATGTCCGAGGAGGAGGCCGAGTCGATCAAGCGTCAGGTCGAGGAGTTCCAACGCGATCTTCTGGACGCGCTGCAGAAGGCCGAGCGTGCTGATGCCGACCTGGCCGATGTGCTGACCTCGGCCACCAAGAACCAGTTCGACGGCGGCACCGGCTCGATCCAGCAAGCCGGGCTCCCGCCCGAGCTTCGCGGTCTCTCCGATGAGGAGAACGCTCAGAAGATGGTCGCCAACCCGAAGGAGTACGACGGCTACGTCGGTGCTCTCACCCCGGAGCAGCAGGCTGCTCTTGGGCAGGCGATCGGCGAGCGTGGCAACGACATCCGCAACGACACCGACGGGATCGAGACCGACCAGATCGAAGACTTCACCACCCTCCTGGAGGCCTACGGGGAGGACCCGGAGGTCTCGACCGGTTTCCTCAACGAGGTCGGCCCCAAGGGTCTGCTCGAACTCAACGCACGGGCGGCCCTCGAAGGTGAGGTCGACGGCAACGAGGCGTACGCGACCGCCATGCGTGACCTGCAGCGGGGACTCGGCGCGACGCTGGCGGCCGGCACCCACAACATCGGCAACCACGACCCGGGCAGCCTGAGCCACGTCTCCGATGACTGGCAGCGAGATCTCCTTGCCGCCGGAAAGAAGGAGATCGAGCTCGGCGACGGCGCAACTATCCGCGGGTTCCAGGCACTTGCCCCGCTGTTGTCCGACGGGAAGGCGTACGACCCGGAGTTCCTCTCCTCGACGGGCGAGGCGATGCTCGACTACGAGCGGAACTGGGACTGGGAAGAGGACCGCAACGGCCCGTGGCGCTCCGGAGGCTTCGGCAGCACCGCGCGCCTGGACTACACCGACGGTTGGGGCCTTAAGGACACCCTCGGCCGCGACCCGATCACCGGCCTGCTGCGCGGCCTGGAGGACAACCCCGAGGCCTCGCGACAGTTCTTCTCCGACTCGGCCACCGACAAGGACGGCAAGGGCACCAACCTCGACTACCTCCTCCACAAGCGCGAGGAGGAGAACCGCTGGATCCCCGACGGCGAACACCCCAGCCACAAGTCGCCACTGACCGGCCTCGACGGCCTCGGCGGCGCCCTCGAAGCCGCCACCATCGGCGAGGGCGCCGACCAGCGGTCGGTCAGAATCGTCGAAGACCTCGTCAACAGCAGCTACGACCGCTACAGCAATGCCGACGATCCGAAGTTCTCGACGACTGACTTCGTCCCCAAGGAACTCCGTGAGGACTTCGCCACTATCACCAGCAAGTACATGGGCTCGATCCATCACGAACTCGGCTCCAACCCCGGAGGTCGCGGCGACATCACCGAAGGCTACGTATTCGATGACGCCCGTTTTAACCTGGGCGCCGACGACCAGGCGACTGCGGACACTGCCCGATCAACGAGGTTTTGGCTTGCTGAACTCGCAAAGGATCCGAACGCAGCCGAGCAACTTCGGTTCGGCTCCAACGCCTGGACCGCAGACCAGTTGACCCGCGACCTGCACGGACTTCAGTCTCCGGACGCGGCCCACAACGCAGTGTTCTCGACGGTGACAACGAACTACTCCGCGCTGGGCGCAATCGACTTCGGCGCCTCAATCGACGCGCGCGACGATCAGGTTCTCGCGGACAAGCGACACAACGACGGCGTCGACCGCGGGGTTGGGGCCATCGGAGCGATCCTTGGCGAGACCCCTATCAACAAGGTCCCGGGAAGCGGGTTCATGCTGGATCAGGCGCTCGGTCAGGTGAAGGAGGGTCTCCATCACGACGGCACCGGAGCGACCAACGAGTCGGTGGGAAGCCTATTCGCCTCAGACAAGGAGACGGTCCAAAATCTAGTGCGGGACACCTACTGGCACAGTCTCCCCGCCGATGCGTACCCTGCGGGCCTCGGCCCGGACACCAACCTGAACGACCTGACGCCGAGTCAGCGGACCGCGTACGACCACTGGATCTCCGACGACCCCTGGGGGCAGCAACTCAAGACAGAGTTGTCCGCAGTTGACGATGGGCACGGCGACAACCTGGAACGAGCGAAGCAGGAGTTGGAGGAGTTCTGATGCCACACCATCGCGTGACCGCTGCGCTCATCACCACTGTCTTCGTGCTTCTAGCAGGGTGTTCGAACGCGGATGATGACCCGCCGCTGATCGGTGCCAGTGAGATCGACGGAAAACTCACTCCGATCTCAGACTTCAAGCCAGCCCCAGGGCCGCCCTGCGACATGGAATCTGCCTTGCTCAAGGACGTTCCTGCAAGCAGGTTCCGTGCATGGACGCGGGTAGTCGACGGTCACGAAGAGAAGGTCGCCGTGGGAACCTGGAAGGCGACGAGGGACACGGCAAGTGCGCAGTTGTACACGCTGACCAAGAAGCGAGCCACGTGCGCGGATGCGGGCAGCGAGGACGGTTACAGCCTCGACGTTGCAAGTGTCGACAACCAGCCATCCGACGGGTTCCGATACTGGCGCACCGGCGCGAAGCCGAACATTCAGGTCGAGCGCACGTACACGTGGACACCGATCCACGAGGACGGGGTCTCTGACAACGACCAGCAAGACGGCTACATCGCTACCGTCTGGATGGAGCGCACAGACAGTAGCGTGCTCACTGGAGACATGCGCAAGATCATGAGTGCGCAACTCGTGCGCCTGACCAAAGCCGAATAATGGCGGTGCGCGGCGTGCTTGGCCTACTCCACGGTGAGGGTCGGGTGGAAGTAGTCGTAGAGCGCGGAGTCGATGGGCTCGTCGAAGCGCAGGAACATGCGTACGACATCGAGGGGCTTGCCGCTGCTGTCGGGCATGGTGGCCTGTTCGGCGGCCGACGAGGTTGCCTGGCCGAGGTAGTAGAAGTCTGAGCCTTCGGCGTCGTCCTTCTTCACGAAGATGTGAAGGTCGACGTCGTTGTCGACGATGGCACGGACCTCGACACTCTTGAGCGTGCGGCGGCTCCGCGTGAACCACTGGACGGTCGACGGATCGAGGAGCGCATCTTCATATGCGGTGCTTGCGTCGACGTCATCGGCCTTGTGCAGGGTGATGAAGATCGGGCAGGCCCTCGTTGCCCGGTCGACCTTGTAGCCGTAGAGCGTCGAGGTCCAACTGCGCGGCCAGGTGAGAAGACGGGTCGCCTCCTTGCGCCCATACTGACGAGCGCTGGTGAACGGCCGGTCGGCAAGGTAGCGCGACGTCACCACTTCGGAGCCGGTGCCGACAAGGTCATCGACTGCCTCGGCGAAGGCTGACGACCCCTGGTACGCAGCCAGCACCTCACCAACGAGGGAGACGTCGTCACCGGAGACAACTGCGATGCCAGCTCCGAGCCGCTTCTGGTCAGTCTCGCCGTGGCGCTCCAGCGTGAGTGTGTCGATCGCGCTGTCGACGTACCGAGGCCCTGACGGCAAGCCGGCCTTGAGGAATGCTTCAGCCACTGCCGACTTCGCCACGGATCCACTGGAGAACAACATCTTGACCAGCACAAACTCATGCAGACGCTTCGCCGTCATGACTTCGCTGGACAGCAAGGTGAGCGCCTGGTCTTCGACTTTGGAGAGGCCAGTCGGCTCCTTGTAGAAGTGGCTCAGTAGCGCTGGATAGTGCCGCTTCGTAGTTGCCAACAGCACGGGATCCGTTGACTCGAACTTCAAGAAATCATGCAAGAGCGGCATCCGGCCCAGCCTGTTTCGCTGAATGTCGATCGCCTTCTTCAGGTTCTGCAGGCTGTCGAGCTTGGTTGTCGCGATGGATCGCAGCACGCGCTCCTGCGAGATCTTGTCGAAGCGCACGCTCGACAGGCCGGGGACGACGCCTTCCTCCTCGGCAGCGATCAGCTTCTGCCTCAGCGACTCCTTGTTGAGGCTCTCGTCACCGAACAGTGCGATCGGGATCAGGTAGTTGTTGGCGTAGTTGCCGATGAAGTCGATGACGACCAGGTAGTCCTTGCCCGGCGCCTTCCGAAGGCCACGGCCGAGTTGCTGCACGAACACGATCGCGGACTCGGTCTGGCGCAGCATGATGACCTGGTTGATGCAGGGGATGTCGACGCCTTCGTTGAAGACATCGACGGTCAGGATGTAGTCGAGGTGACCCGTCTCGAGTTCGTCCACTTTCGCCTCACGGAGCGCGATCGAGTCCTCGCCGGTGACGGCGACGGTCCGCAGTTGCCGACCACGAAGCTCGGTCTTGTTGAGCGCTGCGGATAGCGCCCGCGCCTCGGCCTTGCTGCTGCAGAAGATCAGGCCGTGCGGGGCGACTCCGGCCTGGCCGTACGTGTCGATCGCCTTGACCAGGTGGTCGACTCGCTCGGGCGAGATCAGCCGCTTGAGGTCAGCGTCACCGTTGACCGTCTTCCCATCGTCGTACGTCACGTCGGCGATGCCGTAATAGTGGAAGGGGCTGAGCATGCCCTCTTCGAGAGCATGGTTGAGACGGATCTCGTAGGGCACGTTGTAGTCGAAGAGCTCGAAGACGTTGACCCCGTCGGTGCGCTCCGGAGTCGCCGTTAGGCCGAGCAGGAATTCCGGAGTGAAGTGCTCCATGACCTGCCGGTACGACGAAGAGGCGGCGCGATGGGCCTCGTCGACGATCACGTAGTCGAAAGCATTCGGGGCGAAGCCGGCGAGGACCCCGGATCGCGACAGGGTCTGCACCGTAGCGAACACGTAACGACGGTCGCCTTGTCGGAAGTTGCCGGTGACCTTTCCGAAGTTGCTGTCCGGCCCGCCGAGAACGCGGCGGTACTCCTCGATCGTTCGATCGAGGATCTGCTCGCGATGCACGACGAACAGCAGCCGCACCGGGTCGACGGCGCGCACGTCGAGAGCCGACAAGATCGTCTTGCCCGTCCCTGTCGCGGAGATCACGATCGCCTTGTCGTTGCCTGCCGCGCGGACGCTTGCGATCGACTCCAGTGCTATCTGCTGCATCTGGTTCGGAGTGATGACGGCCGGGATGTCCGGCTCGCTCGGCTGCCCCGGTTCCGCGGCGTGAACCGTCCGCCGCGGTGGCGGTGGGACGTACCTCTTCTTGTATTCCTCGACCCAAGCGGGATCCAGTGGCGTGGATTCCTCGATCTGTTGGGCGGCCAGCTCGTGGAGCTGGTACGACAGGTCACTGCTTTTGGTGGCCGAGACCTTGAGGTTCCACTCGTGGTTCTTGAAGAGCGCGCCGTCGGTGAGGTTCGCGCTGCCGACCATCGCGGTGACCCCGCTGCCACGGGTGAAGATGTAGCCCTTCGGGTGGAACGCGGAGGCCGGATGGAAACGTACGTCCACGTTGTGCTGACGCAGGTTGAGCAGTTCTGCGAAGGCGGTTGGTGGGTTGAACCCGAGGTAGTCCGCGGTGACGATCGTGCCCTTGCCGTCGAAGTCGACGATGTCCTGCTTGAGGCGGGCGATCGCACCCGGCGTCACGAACGCGACCGAGAAGAAGAACTCGTCGCAGTGGCGAAGCTCGTCGCGGATCGTACGGAACACAGAGGTGCGTTCGGTGTTGAGAACGACGCTGGGGTTCAGGTTCTTCGGCGCCTTCGTGGCCTTGTCGACGTACCCGAACTGAACATCTGCCTCGAACTCGCCATCGGACGAGAACCAGTCAACCTTCACGCAGCGAGGCCCTTCTGAATGAGCTCGACGGCGGGTACATCTGCCGGCGCCCATTCCAGCGAATCCAGTTCGCCCGCCTTCAGCCACCGCACCTCGGAGTGGTCGGTCAGCATCGGCGTACCTGAGATGAGGCGGCAGTAGAACGTCGTCAACGTGACGATCCCGAAGTCGTAGTCGTACGTCGTGGTGGTCACCTCGTCGCCGACCTCGACCTCGCAGGCCAACTCCTCATCGATTTCACGGGCGAGAGCTTGACGGGGCGTCTCCTCAGCCTCGATCTTTCCGCCAGGAAACTCCCACATTCCGGGTAAAGAGCCTGGCCCTCGGCGAGCGCACAGGACTGTGCCCTCTGGGTCGACGATCACTGCCCCGACAACGTTGATCTGCTTCTTCACACCGGTCCCTTCGTTGACCGTTCAGCAGCTTAGGGTCCTTGCGGGCAGAGCCACAGCACCTTCGCGGGATGTCTGCCTCCTGTGGCCAGCGGCGATGGAGCGCGGTGCCGTTGATGTGTCCGTGGTGGTGCGGCGAGGGTTCTGAGCTCGGCGCACAAGACGACCAGGTAGTTCCTGGCATGCTGGGTGCCGGAGCCGTTCGACGCAACCGTGTGCCCGTGGACCGCCAGAGATTGTGCGAAGGCATGCGCTTGGTGATCATGCCGGTGGAATGATGCCTGGGCATGAGTGACTTGAAGGGGCGTACGTTCCTGGTGACCGGTGCGAACACAGGCATTGGCAAGGAGACGGTGCGGGGGCTCGCAGGGCGGGGTGCGCGGGTGATCCTGGCCGGGCGGTCGGCGGAGAAGACCGAGGCGGCGATCCGGGAGATCGCCGATGAGACCGGCAACACCGAGCTCGACTTTGTCGCGCTCGACCTCGGTGACCTTGACTCGGTGCGGCGGGCGGCCGTGGACATCCTCACCGAGAACGAGCCGATCCACGTGCTCATCAACAACGCCGGGCTCGCGGGCAAGCGCGGGCTGACGAAGAGCGGGTTCGAGATGGCGTTCGGCACCAACCACGTGGGGCCGTTCCTGTTCACCGAGCTGCTGCGCGAGCACATCGCCGAGAGCGGGCCGGGGCGGATCGTGAGCGTCGCCAGCGTCGCCCACTTCGACGCGAAAGAGGGGATCGACTGGAAAGGCGTACGCCGCCCGACGGTCACGCGCACGGGATTCGCCGAGTATGGAGTCTCCAAGCTTGCCAACGTGCTCCATGCCCAGGAGCTGGGGCGACGGCTCAAAGGGACAGGAGTGACGACGTACGCCCTCCATCCTGGTGCCGTCGCTTCGGATGTGTGGCGGGAGGTGCCGTTCGGGTTGCGGCACGTGATGAAGCTGTTCATGAAGTCAGCGGTTGAGGGTGCGCAGACTTCGCTCTATTGCGCGACGTCGCCGGAGGTCTCCGAGCACACCGGGCGCTACTACGACGACTGCCGCGAGCGGAAGGCATCCAAGGTCGCCACTCCCGAGCTCGCGGCCGAATTGTGGGAGCGGTCGGTCGCCTGGGTGAGTTAGCCCAGCAAGGGTTGTCGTGGGGCAACGGAGGATGCGCCGACCGATCTGTCGGAGCGGGTGTCGGGCGAAGGTGCTGTGTGGGCGGCGTACCCCTTCGTTGTGGAATCTCCGGCCAGCGGGGGCGGGGAAGTCTTGGCTGGCGGAGTGTTTGCCGATGCGCTCGATGCGGTCGGAGACCGGCGCAGATCGCGCCGATAAACGAGTTCCACCGAAGGCCGAGTGCTGGACGCCAGGGCAGCCTGCCGCCGGATCGTTGACCTACGCTGACCCCATGACCAGGGTGCCGCGGCGGGCGACGGTGAAGGATGTCGCGGCGCTGGCGGGGGTGTCGCCGAAGACGGTGTCGAACGTGATGAACGGGACGGTGTTCGTACGTCCGGACACGCAGGAGAAGGTGCTGGCGGCGGTCGAGGAGCTGGGGTTCGTACCGAACCTGAGCGCCCGGAGCCTGCGCAACGGCCGGACGGGGGTGATCGCGCTGGCGCTGCCGGATCTGGCGACGGCGTTCTCGGCGGACTTGGTGCACCGGGTGGTGCAGGTGGCGCACGAGCGCGGGATGGCGGTCCAGATCGAGGAGACGGGGGCGGAGCCGAAGCGGGAGTACGACCTGGTCTCGCGGGCTCGCGAGCATCAGATCGACGGGCTGATCCTCAACCCGATCCGGCTCCAGGACAGCATCGTCGTCCACGACGACCAGCTGCCGCCGGTGGTGCTGATCGGGGAAGTCGAGCAGCACAAGGTCGACCGGGTGCTGATCGACAGCCGGCAGGCCGGGTACGAGGTGACGAAGCACCTGCTCGAGCGCGGCGCGCGACGGGTGGTGGCGCTGGGCGGGAAGACGGGCGCGACCGGTGCGTCGGCGACCAGCATCCAGCGGCTGGAGGGGTATCACCGGGCGCTGCGGGAGCACGGGATCGAAGCTGACCCGCGGCTGGAGGTGTACGTCGAGGAGTGGTCGATGGCGGGTGGCGCCGAGGCGGCCACCGAGCTGCTGACCCGCGACGCCGGTTTCGATGCGATCGTCGCGTTCACCGACTCGATCGCGCTCGGTGCGATGCACGTGCTCCAGGAGCGCGGGATCTCGGTGCCCGGCGACGTGATGATGACCGGGTTCGACGACGTCGAGCACGCCCGGTTCATGAACCCGTCGCTGACCACTATCGCCCTGGACCGGCACGCCTTCGCCGAGGCCGCGGTCGACCTGCTGCTGACCCGGATCGACGACCGCACCGCGCCGCCGCGCGCAGTGGCCATCCCGCACGAGCTGGTCGTGCGGGCGAGCACTACGCGGTAGCTCAGGGCGCGGCGATCAGTGGGCGGTCCAGCGGCCGTGTGCGATCCACACGCCGACGAGGATGCCCAGCAGGTAGCCGATACCCGCGGCGATGAGCATCGTCGTACTCATCGGGAACGTGGCCTTCGGGACTCCATGCTTCCCATTGGCGCTCGTGATCGAGGCGTGGTCGGTCGGGGGCGGAAGGGATCCACCGAATAGGGGAGGCGGAGACTCTTGCGAGCGTCATTACAACGATGTAATAGTTCGTGCCATGAGCCGCGCACGCATCACCATCGACCGTGACTTCACGATCGCCGACGTACCCCGACGTCTCTTCGGGTCGTTCGTCGAGCACATGGGGAGGTGCGTCTACACCGGCATCTACGAACCCGGCCATCCGACCGCCGACGACCGTGGCTACCGCAAGGACGTGCTCGCGCTCGTCCGTGAGCTGGGCCCGACGGTGGTGCGCTACCCCGGGGGAAACTTCGTCTCCGGCTATCGTTGGGAGGACGGGATCGGCCCGGTCGCGGACCGGCCCCGCCGCATCGACGGCGCCTGGCACACGATCGAGACCAACGAGTTCGGGCTGCATGAGTTCATGGGCTGGGCCCGCGAGGCCGGCGTCGAGGTGATGGAGGCGATCAACCTCGGTACGCGTGGGGTCGAGGAGGCGCGGGCGCTGGTCGAGTACGCGAACCATCCCGGTGGGACGTACTGGTCGGACCTGCGGCGGAAGAACGGGGCCGAGGAGCCCTTCGACATCAAGCTGTGGTGCCTCGGTAACGAGCTCGACGGGCCCTGGCAGATCGGTCACAAGACGGCGCATGAGTACGGCCGGCTGGCGCAGGAGACGGCCAAGGCGATGAAGCTCGTCGACGACTCGATCGAGCTCGTCGCGGTCGGCTCCTCGAACCGCCACATGGACACGTTCGGAAGCTGGGAGCACACCGTCCTGACCCACGCGTACGACGAGATCGACTACATCTCGATGCACGAGTACTACCAGGAGCGCTCCGGCGATGCCGCCTCGTTCCTGGCCGAGGCCGTCGGGATGGACGCGTTCATCGACGGCGTCGTCGCCACGATCGACGCTGTCAAGGCGGCCGGCAAGCACATCAAGCAGGTCGACATCTCCTTCGACGAGTGGAACGTCTGGTACATGGAGGGTCTCGACTCCGAGGACCAGCCCGATCAGGTGAAGAAGGAGTGGCGCGAGCACCCGCGGCTGATCGAGGACGAGTACTCGGTCACCGATGCCGTCGTCGTCGGCACCCTGCTCAACAGTCTGCTGCGCCACGGCGACCGCGTACGCATCGCCAATCAGGCGCAGCTGGTCAACGTCATCGCCCCCATCCGCTCGGAGGAGGGCGGACCGGCCTGGCGGCAGACGATCTTCTGGCCGTTCGCCCGGATGGCTGCCCTCGCCCGCGGACAGATCATGCGGCTCGCCGTCTCCGCCGACCAGATCCCGACCGAGAAGTTCGGCGACGTCGACGTCATCGACGCCGCCGCGACCTGGTCCGAGGTGGACGGCCGCGTCGCGCTCTTCGTTGCCAACCGGGGTCTCGACGAGGCCTCCGAGGTCACCGTCGATCTGCGTGGGCTCGGGGTCGTGCGCGTGGTGAGTGCCGAGTTGCTCACCATCCCCGAGGGCGGCGACCGGCACACGACGAACGTCGAGTCGGCTCCCGAGGCGGTCGGGCTGGTCCCGCTCACCGGGGTCGGAATCCAGGATGGCACCGTGCACCTGACCCTGCCGTCGTTGTCGTGGTCCGTCGTCGAGCTCGAGGTGGCGGTGTCGTGACGGGCCGGCGGTGGACGTCTACTTTTGCTAGACGATGACGCTTTGTGAACCCGTTCACTCAGTGTCATCGTCTAGTAAAAGCCCGGTTGCCGGGGCGTCCCCGAGTGCGTCGTGGAGGTTGACCTTGACCCTCGATGAGGACCGACTCCTCCGGCTGGCTGAGCAGCTCAGCGACAAGGCCGGAGCCAGGTTCGTGCTCGGGATCGTCGGACCGCCGGGGGGCGGGAAGTCGACGTTGGCGGAGCGGCTTCGGGACGTGCTCAACGAGGCCGGAAACGTCGCGGTGGTGGCGCCGATGGACGGGTTCCACCGGAGCAACGCGGAGCTGGACGCGATGGGGGCGCGGGGGAGGAAGGGGGAGCCGGACACCTTCGACGCCGAGAGGTATGTGGAGGCGTTGCGACAGGTGCGGGGCCGGGAGCGAGTCGAGTGGCCGACGTTCAGTCGGGTCACCGACGAGCCTGTGCCGGGTGGGGTCGTGATCGAGGACGAGCCGATCGTGATCACCGAGGGCAACTACCTGTTGCTGGATGAGGGGCCGTGGAAGAACGTACGCGGGCTGGTGGATGAGGTGTGGTTCGTCGATGTTCCGGACGCCGTCCTCGTGCCCAGGTTGCTCGAGCGGTTCCTCGCCGGCGGGAGGTCGCGCGAGGAGGCGGAGGCGAAGATCGCCGACAGCGATCTGCGCAACGCGGCGCTGGTCAGGGCGACGCGGGATCGGGCGGATCTGGTGCTGTAGCCGTCAGCCCTCGGAGGCGGCGCAGTCGACGAGGAAGGCCATCAGCTCGGTAGCGTCGTCGGTGCTGACGAGGGTGTCGAGGGCGTGGTCGAGCTCGAGGCGCCGGGAATGCGGGACGGTGATGGGGTCGAAGCCGTTCGAGATCAGGATGCCGGTCATCATCAGCAGGGCGGTGCGGGTGTTGCCGCCGCCGTAGAACCGGGTTCGGGCGGCGGAGCAGAAGTAGATCAGCGCCTGGAGGCGTGGATCGCCGGTCTCGACCAGGCGTTCCTGCAGCGTGGCGAAGCGGGTTCGGAGCAGCTCGCTGCCGTTGCGGCGCAGGGTGCCCTCGCCGCGGAACCTCCCGGCGTCGAGCGTCTCGTGGCGGGCGACGATCCGGTTGAGGCGGTCCGACGTCGATTTGTCGATTTGGAACCTGCCGTAGCCGATCAGGTCGCGGAGCGCGCCGTACGCCTCGCTGAGCCCCAGCACCTGTCGCTCCTCCCCGGTCGGGTGGTCGCCGACGGTGATGCCGGCGAGGAGGGTGTGAACCTCGGGGAGGGTGAAGCCGTTGCCCTCGAGCCTCGCGGCGTTCCAGATCAGCTCGGGCAGGCTCGCGCGGAACCGGCGCCAGGCGCGGTCGGTGTCGCTCGGCAGGATGCGCGCGGTGTCGACCTCGGTCCACCAGATGCCGACTTCGCGCAGCTGGGCGTCGCGGTCCGCGACCTCCCGATAGCTGTCGTCCGTGGTCGGCTTGCGGGCGGCGTACGTCTCGGGGTCCGGTGCCCAGCGGGGCTGTTTCGTCACCATGTCCGGATCTCCTCGCGGGCGCGGGTCGCGGCGTCGCCGCCGACCGAGATGGCGTCGATCGCGATCTGGATCGGGGCCGCGTAGACGACCCGATCGCGCTCGAACGTGCCGAGGAACAGGTCGGGTTCGGCGGCGGCGATGACCACGGTGGACCGGTGCGGGGCGGACGCCGGACGGAGGGTTCCGCCGGTGAGAAGGGGGCGGATCGCGCTCGGATCCTCGCACCACAGGACCGAGATCCGGGGGACTGCCTCATCGAAGGAGGGGAGGTCCAGGCCGGCCGCGCCGGAGACCGCCCAACGCTGGCCCGAGGCGTCGCCGGCGGACGCGAGCCGGCCGATGGTGGCCTCCCCGCTGAGCCGGATCGCGTCGGCGCGATGGAGTACGCCGGCGGCGCGCGCCGCCTCCTCGACGATCTGGACCGGGTCGCCGTCGGTCCAGGCATCGAGCCGGGCGGCCCACTGTTCGATGTCGGCGTCCACCTCGGCCGGGTAGTCCTCGTCGAGGATGGCTCGCGCCGCCGCGGCGGCTGCTGAAGAGGCCAGCGTCGAGGTGCTCATCGTGAGGTCGAGTCCGCAGGCGGCGGTGATGTTGTGGAGGGTCGCGACCGACGGACTGACCTGGTCGTTGAGGATCCGATGGACCGTCGATGCGGCCACGCCGGCGCGCGCAGCCACCTGGCGCGCGTTGAGCCCCGAGTGCTCGATGCACTCGGCGACCAGGCGGCCGACGTCCTGTTCCATATATGCAACCCTAGGGCGCCTTGTTGCATATATGGAACAGGCGCGGCGGCGTACCTTCTTCTAAGGTGTGCGCCATGACGAGACCGATCACGCTCCTTGTCGAGGGAGAGTCCGACAAGGCTCTGGTGGAGGCGCTGGCTCCGCGCTACGGGGTGGAGCTCGTCGAGCTCGGGATCGAGGTCGTCTCCATGGGCGGCGCCGGGAACGCCGGGCGGTTCATCCGGGAGACGACGGCCGCGGGGCATCGGGTCGGCGGACTGTACGACGAGGCCGAGGAGCACTTCGTCACCAACGCGCTCGGCAGGCAGGTCGGCGAAGACCTCTCCGGGCAGGGGTTCTTCGCGTGCCGCCGCGATCTCGAGGACGAGATGATCCGGGCGATCGGAGCTGCGCGGATCGTCGAGATCCTCGAGGCCAACGGCGAGGGCGGAAAATTCCGTACGCTGCAGAATCAGCCCGAGCACCGCGGCGAGGAGGTCGCCGACCAGCTGCACCGCTTCTTCGGCACCGCGTCCGGACGCAAGATCCGCTACGGCACGATCCTCGGCGAAGCCGTCGAGCTCGAGTCGATCCCGGACCCGCTCGTCGGGCTGCTGACCTGGTGCTGGGGCTGACGCCTAGGGCTCCATGTCGTCGTGGACGACGACGCGGGAGAGCTCGATGGTGCCGTCGGGGCACTTCCAGAAGTGCAGCCGGCGGGCGCTGGGCGTGTGGATCTGCATCGAGACGCGGTAGCAGACGGCGCCGTCGGTGCGGGACTGTGGCGCGGCGTTGCCGCCGGCAGAGGTACGCAGCTGGTGCAGCTCGCGGCCGGTCGACTGCTCCGCGAGGCCGGTGAGCACCTCCATGACCACGTCGGCGATCTTGTCGACGGCGATGCCTTCGAGCGCGTCGACGCTGTCGAGGAACCGCTCGCCGATCGCGTAGTCCGGCAGCGGCCGGGTCGGCTGCTCGCCGACGGGGATCCGGCGGGCCCAGGCGGCCTCGACCAGATGACGGAAGCCGCGCTCGCGGTCGGCGAAGACGGGTAGGGCGACGTCGGACGGTGCGGTGCGCTGCTTGGCGCGGCGCAGCTGGGAGCGCATCCGGGCCAGCTCGGCGTCGCGGGTCTCGACCTGTCGGGCTGCGCGGGCGAGGTCCTTGGCGAACTGCACGCGCTCGTTGCGCAGCCCGGAAACCTGGTCGCGAAGCTCGGTCAGCTCGGCCTCGAGGTGGGCCTTCTCGGCCTTGATCGCGGTGACCTGAAGAGACATCGACTGCACCGCGGCCTTCTTCGCCGGCGCGTGCTCCTTCTCCCGCACGGGCTCGGGCGACGGAGCCGACGCGGGTGCCGGCCGGACCGCGCGGACCGGCTCGCCCTTGCGCCGCGGCATCATCGCGGGACTCGGGATCGCCGCCTTGGCCGGAGGCTCGGCAACGGGCTCGGCAGCAGGCTCGACCGGCTCGACCACCGGAGCGACCTCGGCAGGTGCGGGCTCGGGATCGACATGCTCGACGACCGCGGGCGGCGGAGCATCCGGGTCGAGCCAGGGCGGACCACCGGCGTACAGGGCGAGAGCCTCGCGGGCGGTGTCGTGCTCGCGGACCTCGCGCAGCGACAGCCGCCACTTGGGCCCGGCGGCGACGACCCGCGCGAGCACGACCTCACCAGGGGTCAAGAGCGCCGAGAGGTCGTCGTCGGGGTCGCCGGTCACATCCGAGCGGAAGAGCTCGACGGTGACGTCGGGGTGCAGGCGCAGGTCGGCCGAGCCGGCCAGCACGGAGCGAACCTCGGCGGGGACGACGTCCCCGGCGGCGTACGTCTTCAATGCCTCCTCGGCGGTGGGGCGGCTCTCCCGGATGTCGAGCCAGCGTGACTTCTTCTCCAGTACGCCGTCGACGTGCATGCCGGGCGCGAGGACGCGTTCGATCGGCACCCCGGCCTGGGCGAGCTGAGGCGGGATCGAGGCCATGTCGCCACCAACGAGGTCGACCAGCGCGCGCTCGCTCATGATCGAGCGCACCGTGCCGGCGCGGCGCTCGCGGGTGGAGGCGGTGCGGGCGCTGTCGAAGAGGCCGGCCGCCGCGGCCATGTCCAGGGCGTCGTCGATGAGCTGCCCGGTGAGCTTGCGACCCTCGGACTTGCTCCACGCGAACCGCAGCGGGGCCTGCAGCAGGTCGATGTTCCACGCCAGGCCGACGGGGTAGACCCGCCCGGCGCCGCCGTAGACCTGGGTGCCCGGGGTCATCTTGTTGGAGAAGGCCCAGGTGTGTCCGCCGGTCGTGACCAGGTAGAGGTCGGCGAGATCGCCGATCTCGGCCGCGATCCGCTCCACGTCGGCGTAGGGCTCGGTGTGTCCTGACGCGACTGTCACCACCACGGTCGGCTTCGTGCGGGAGTCGCCGTTGAGAACCGCCGCCAGCGCCTCGGCCTCGGACGTGTTCGTCACGCGTTTGATCGCAGACATGCCCCTCCTTTTACAAAAACGTACAGCGAACGGAAAGCGGACCTACGTCAACGACCCGGCCTTGGACGGAGGATTCGGCTGACGCCGATACGGGGGGCGGGTGTCAATGACGCAGCCGTGTCATATTTGCCTCGCCAACTTGTCTAGAGCCGTGACGCTTTTACGACATTGGCAGGTATCTGCCGCGCTCCATCGCGCCGAATGACTGCGGCTGTAACAAATCGAGAGAACGCTTTCCCGTGGCAATAATCGATCCGTCCGCATTACCCGGGAAATGTGCACGATCTCTGTTCGCGGGTTTTGCCGACGGTTTCCGCAAGGAGACCCACCTTGAGATATTCACGCCTCGGCCGATCGGCCGTAGCAGCCACAGGCATACTCGCCGCAACGGCTGCGATGCTTGCCGCCACCCCCGCATTCGCCGGCACCCCTACAGCCGACGACAAGGCCCCCGCGGCCAAGCTCACGTCCACCCTCGAGTCGAAGTTCGAGAAGTCGGACTCGACCGACTTCTGGCTCCGGTTCTCCGACAAGGCCAACCTCGGCCCGGCCTCCTCCATCGACGACTGGACCGAGCGTGGCCAGTACGTCGTCGACGCGCTCGAGAAGACGGCGAAGGCATCTCAGGCCGGCGCGGTCGCCGAGCTCGACTCGGCCAAGGCCAGCTACAAGACGTACGCGATCTCGAACGCGATCCTGGTGAAGGACGGCTCCGAGGACCTGGCGCTGAAGCTGGCCGCGGACCCGGAGATCAAGACCGTCCACGAGCGGGCCAAGCTCTCGCTCGTGGAGCCGGTCAAGGAGGAGACGTCCACCAAGGCGCCGCAGGGCATCGAGTGGGGCATCGACTTCATCAACGCTCCCGAGGCGTGGGAGCAGGGCGCGACCGGCGCCGGCATCGTGGTCTCCAGCGTCGACTCCGGCACCGACTACACCCACCCGGCCCTGGTGAACCAGTACCGCGGCAACAACGGTGACGGCACCTTCACCCACGACTACAACTGGTACGACGCCTACGGCGACTGCTCCAGCGGTCCCTGCGACCTCGACGGCCACGGCACCCACACCATGGGCACCATGATCGGCGACGACGGCGCCGGCAACCAGATCGGTGTCGCACCCGACGCCGAGTGGATCGAGACCAACGGCTGCTGCGGCAGCGACGCGGGGCTGCTCGAGTCGGGCTGGTGGCTGCTGGAGCCGACCGACGCCTCCGGTGAGAATCCGGACGTCGCCAAGCGCCCGCACGTCATCAACAACTCCTGGGGCTGGAACGGCGTCGGCTACATCGACTCCTTCTTCGACGATGTGAACGCCGCCTGGAACGCAGCCGGCCAGTTCTCCTCGTGGGCCTCCGGCAACCCGGGCTCGATGTGCCAGGGGACGTCCTCCCCGGGTGCGAACGTGCTCACCTACTCGGTGGGCGCGGTCGACTCCTCCGGCGCGGTCGCCTCCTTCTCGGGCCGTGGCCCGGGCCAGGACGGACTGGTCAAGCCCAACATCGCGGCGCCGGGCGTGAACGTACGCTCCTCCCTCCCGGGTGGTTCGTACGGCAGCTACAACGGCACCTCGATGGCCGCCCCGCACCTCGCGGGAGCCGTCGCGGCGCTGTGGAGCTACAACCCGACCCTGATCGGCAACGTCGAGGAGACCCGCCGCCTGCTCAACGAGGCGGCGACCGACGTCGACGACTCCACCTGCGGTGGCACCGCCGAGAACAACAACGTGTACGGCGAGGGCTACCTCGACCTGGCGCGCCTGATCGCCCTGGCTCCGGCCGAGGGCGGCACGGTCGCCGGCACCGTCACCAGCGGCGGCGAGCCGATCGAGGGCGCGACCGTCGAGCTCGACGGTGACGCTCTCGACCGCACCCTCACGACCGACGCCGAGGGCCACTTCTCGGCCGGTGTCTTCGTCGGCGACTACGACCTGACCACCTCCGCCTTCGGCTTCGTCACCGAGACGGGGTCCGCGACGGTCACCCAGGACGCCACCACGACCGTCGACTTCGACCTCGCCGAGGCTCCGAAGCACACGGTCAGCGGCACGATCACCAACGCCAGCACCAACGCCCCGATCGCCGGGGCCGAGGTCCAGCTCTCGCCGGGCAACCTGTCCGCGACCTCGGGCGCCGATGGGACCTACTCGATCGCGGGCGTCCCGGAGGGGACGTACACGATCTTCACCGAGGGGTCCGGCTGCGCCGAGGCCACGAGCTCCGAGATCGAGGTGACGGGCGCCAAGACGCACAACGTGAAGGTGGTCTTCTCCTACGACGACTACGGCTACTTCTGCTCGGAGGGCTCGAGCGGCGTACGCTCCGGCACCACCGCGCTCGGGCTGGACGGGGACGACGCGGCCGCCTCGGTGGACCTGCCGTTCAGCTTCCCGCTCTACGGCGGCAGCTACGCCAAGGCGTACGTCGCATCGAACGGTCACGTGAACTTCCTCGCGTCCAGCACTGCCTACGGCAACGGGGCGATCCCGTCCGCGGCCGTGCCGAACGCGGCGATCTACCCGTTCTGGGACGACCTCGACGCCCGCGGTGAGGCCGACGTGTTCACCGCAGCGACGACGGTCGACGGCGTGGACGCGTTCGTCATCGAGTGGCGTGACGTCTATCCGCTGAGCAGCTCGGACCTGCTCGACTTCTCGGTCACCCTCTTCGAGGACGGCCGGGTCGAGCTGGGCTACGGGGACCTGCCCACCAGCGACCGGGCCCTGGGCGGCTCGGCCACGATCGGGATCGAGAACGCCACCGGCACGATCGGCACCCAGTTCTCGCTCAACACCGCCTCGCTGAGCGACAACAAGTCGATCACCTTCGACCTGGCCCCGATGGGCACGGTCTCCGGTATCGTCAAGGACTACAACACGAAGGCAGGCATCGACGGCGCCGAGGTCACCCTGACCCCGACCGCCGGCGGGTCCGTCAAGACGGTTGAGACCGGCGCCGACGGCTCCTACAGCGTCGACCTGGTGACCGGGAAGTACGGGGTGAGCTTCACCGCGCCCGACTACGACCCGATCAGCCGCAACCTCACCGTCGCCGAGGACACCACGCTCACCTCCAACGCCCAGCTCAAGGCCGGCCGGCTCGCCGTCACCCAGACGGCGCTGAACGCCAGCCTCGCGATGGGTGGCTCGGTCTCCCGCAACCTGAAGATCACCAACACCGGGTCCGCGCCCGCCGAGGTCGATCTGGGTGCCACGGGTGAGGAGATCGTCATCCAGGGCGACAAGACCGCCTCGGCCGGTGTCACCAAGAGCGTCACCAACAAGGCCACGACGGTCGAGACCAAGCCGGGCGCCGGCTCGAAGGCGTCGGGTCTGACCTCGTCGAAGTCGGGGAGCAAGCTCGGTTCGTCGGGCCAGCCCTCGGCGACCGCTCTCGCGCCGACCCCCGCGGGTGAGACGACCCTGTCCCACTCGAGCTCGCACGAGGTCGTGCAGGCCAGCTCGGTCGCGTGCCCCTCGGGGACCACGACGATCCTGCGCACCTACTCACCCGGTGACTTCGGGATCTCCGGCGGCTTCACGCCCACCAGCGTGAGCTTCGCGGTCCAGGAGTCGGCGAACGGGAGTACGCCGGTGACGGCGACGCTCTACACGTTGCCGGAGGGCGCGGCGTTCACCTTCGCCAACCTGACCCCGATCGGTTCGGGTACGACGACGGTGACCGGCGACTTCGGGGCGACCTACACGGTGCCGGTCGCGGCCTCGGCGGAGATCGCGCCGGACGACATCCTGGTCGTCTCCGTCGCCGGTGGTGCGGTCTACTTCGGTGGCAACGCCGCCGCCGAGACGTCGCCGACCTACCTGGCCTCCGACGCCTGCGGTACGCCGGAGCCGACCGACGCCGCGGAGCTCGGGTTCCCCGACTCCAACATCATCCTCGATGTGACCGGTGAGGCCGGTGGCGGCGGTGGCATCGCGTGGCTGGACGTCCAGCCGCCGTCGTTCACCCTGGCGCCGGGCAAGTCGGTCACCGCGGTTGCGTCGTTCGCCGCAACGGTCGACCAGCCGGGCACCTACACGGCCGACGTGGTCATCGGGAACAACACGCCCTACACCGTGGCGCCGGTCCCGGCGACCATGATCGTGAAGGCGCCTGCGGGCTGGGGCAAGATCACGGGCACGGTGACGGGCTCGGGTGAGGCGCTCGAGGGTGCTGTGGTGGCCCTCGACGGCGTGTCGTACGACGTGACGCTGCGGACCGATGCGGACGGCACCTACGGGTACTGGATGCAGAAGTCCAACGCGCCGCTCCAGGTGGTCGTCGCGGCCGACGGGTTCGTCCCGGCGACCAAGAAGGCGCAGATCGTGGCTGGTCAGACGACTGTCTACGACTTCGACCTGAAGCCGCTCGACTAGCGCTCGACCGGTTCGACAGCGAGGCCCCGGGCACCAGCAGGTGTCCGGGGCCTTCGCGTGTTTGTTCGGAACGGGTCTGGTGGGGCTCGAATGTCGGTGCTGCGGTGTACGATCGCGGCGCTTGCGAGAACAACCCCCTAACCAGCCCCTATGCCTCATTCCTCCATGCCGGCCGTAGCCGAGATCCTGCGCTTGCGGGCTCCGTTGAGCCTGCAGGTTCTGCGCGCCGCTTTGAAGGGCAAGCGGGTGCTGCTGACCGAGGAGGAGCTGCTCGGCATGCTGAACTCGGGCGGCTTCGTCGAGGGGCCACCGGGGCAGTGGAGCCTGGCTCCGGCCTCGACCGCGGCGCCCGCGCCGGCTCGGTTCAACCAGGCCTCACTCGCTTCGCGTGTGGGGGTCGAGAGTGACGTACTCGTGAAGGTGCTGGACGCGCTGGTCACCGACCACCCCGAGGTCAACTGGGGTGCGCTGCGGGACCGGCTCGAGTCCGGCGCCGATGTCGCGGTCTCCGACCGCACCCTCGGGCTGCTCGAGGAGGGCGTACGCCGCTTCGAGGTCGCCCGGCTGCGGGCCGAGAAGCAGCAGGCCGAGGAGCGTGCCCGGGAGGCGGAGCGGCGCCGCGAGCTGCAGCAGCTGGCCGAGAGCGAGGTCGCGATGCTGCGCGCCGAGCTCGACGACGAGCGGCGACGGGCCCATGACGCGGCCGTCGAGCGCGACCGGCTGCGCCAGGAGGCCGAGAAGCTGATGGCGCTGAAGGAGCAGGAGACCGCCTCATGGGCGGCCACGGCCGCGGGCGGCTGGATGCTCGACCTCGGCGCGCCCGAGACCTTCGGCGAGGAGAAGCTCCGCCAGGCGCTCGGCCAGCTCGAGTCGGCGCTGGTCGTGCTCAACGTGAGCATCGGGTCGCGGGAGCTCGAGGCGGTCGTGGTGCACCCAGGTGGCGTCGCGGTCATCGAGCAGCACGACATCCCCTCGACCGCCGGCATGGTCGAGGTGCCGGCCGCGGGCGCGGCCTCCGTCGACGGCCGCCCGCTGGAGGTCGCCGATCCGCGGGCCGATGTGCTCGCCGCCGTACGTCTTCTCCAGAAGACCGCTTCGCTCGACCTCGCCTACCTCCCCGTGCTCGCCTTCCAGGGGCCCGCCGAGGCCGAGGGTGAGGACGTGCTCGTCTGTCTCACCGGCGAGGTCGATCTCGCCGTCGACGACATGCTCCACTCCCAGTCGTCGCGGGCCTCGCCCGAAGCCGCGGTGGCGCTGCTGGCGAAGCTCGGGGTCCCGGAGCTTCCCCAGGCTCCTTCGGGCTTCTGACCTCCCGCCGAGGCGTCGGTTGCGCTGGCCGAGGCGTCAGATAGGTCGGCCGAGGCGTCAGGTAGGTCGGCCGAGACGTCACGTACGTCGGCCGAGACGTCACGTACGTCGGGCGCAGTTGGGACGCCTTTGGCACAAACCCCCCCGGGGGGGCGCACGGGGGCCCCGGGGGGGGCCAAGGGCCCCCAGGGGTGGAGCGGGAGGG